>CAZSQF010000103.1:6362-9098 GCA_964608935.1 uncultured Actinomycetota bacterium
ACGACCCGGGCGGCCATGGACGCCTCGGCCTCTGCCCCCCAGGAACGCGGGTCGTAGACCTTCTTGTTCCCCACCTCGCCGTCGACCTTGAGCACGCCGTCGTAGTTGGTGAAGCAGTGGTGGGCGATGGGGCGCGTGAAGGCGTACTGGGTGTCGGTGTCGATGTTCATCTTGACGACGCCGTGGTCCAGGGCGGCGTGGATGTCCTCGATCGAGGATCCCGATCCGCCGTGGAACACGAGGTCGAACGGCTTGTCGCTGCCGACCTTCTCACCGACCACGTCCTGGAGGTCCTTGAGGATCGAGGGCCGCAGCTGGACGTGGCCGGGCTTGTAGACGCCGTGCACGTTGCCGAACGTGGCAGCGAGCAGGTAACGGCCGTTCTCACCGGTGCCGAGCGTCTCGGCGACCCGGAGGGCGTCGCCGGGCGTGGAGTACAGCTTCTCGTTCATCTCGCCGACGACGCCGTCCTCCTCGCCGCCGACCACGCCGATCTCCATCTCCATGACGGTGTGCCCGGCGGTGCACACCTCGAGCAGCTCCGCGGCCGTGGACAGGTTCTCCTCGAGCTCGACCGCGGACCCGTCCCACATGTGGGAGTTGAACAGCGGCGGCTCGCCGCCGGCCACGCGGTCCCTGGAGATCTCGGCCAACGGGCGCATGAAGGCGTCGAGCTGGTCGGCGGGACAGTGGTCGGTGTGCAGGGCGACGTGCACGGGGTACTGGGCCGCCACGACCCGCGCGTACTCGGCGAACGCGGTGGCTCCGACCACCATGTCCTTGACCGCGGCACCGGACCAGTAGGCGGCGCCCCCGGTCGACACCTGCACGATCCCGTCGCTGTCGGCCTCGGCGAATCCGCGCAGCGCCGCGTTCAGCGTCTGGGACGAGGTGACGTTGATGGCCGGGTAGGCGAAGGCACCCGCCTTCGCACGATCCAGCATCTGGTCGTACACCTCGGGCGTTGCGATGGGCATGGAGCCGCTCCTGTGCGAGGGTGGGAAGGCTGCGTCGTCACGGCGGCGTCCCGCCGGGGTCAGGTAGGCCGACGAACGCCGCGAGATCGCGGGCGACCGCGGCGGCGTCGGCCTCGAGTTCGCTGGCCCGCCCGTCGACGTCGGCGACATCGGCGACGTCGGCACGCAGGTCCACGTAGATCTTGCACTTCGGTTCGGTCCCGGACGGACGGATCATGGCCCGGCCGTCCTCGAGCTCGAACTCCACGAGGTCGTGCTCACCGAGCCACGGCGGCCGCTGATCCGCACCCGTGCGGTAGTCGGTGGTCCCAACGACGGCGTGGCCGGCCAGCGCGTCGGGCACGGACTCCGAGCCACGTCGCATCGCCGCCGAGATCTCGGCCTGGCCCTCCGCACCGGGGCGCGTCACCGAATGCTGGTGGCTGATCCACAGGCCGTGCTCGCGGTACAGCTCCCACAGCCGGTCGAGGACCGTCCGGCCGTCCGCGGCGAGCGCGCGGGCGAGGTCGGCGAACGCGACAGCGGCCCCGATGCCGTCCTTGTCGCGCACGACCGGCCCGACCGACGACCCGAGCGCCTCCTCGAAGCCGTACACGAAGGTGAAGCCGTCGACGCGTTCGAGCTCCCGCGCCGCGGCGCAGATCCACTTGAAGCCGGTGAGCGTCCATTCGGCCCGTGCGCCGTGGTGGCGGGCGACGTCGAAGATCATCGGGGTCGACACGATGCTGGCGGCCACGAGCGGGCGATCGGCGTCCGACCCCGCCAGCAGATGGTCCGCGAGCAGGACGCCGATCTGGTTGCCGCTGAGGGCTCGCCAGCCGCCGGGCGCCCCGGTCGCGTCCGATCCCGGATCGGGCACGGCGACCGCGAGGCGGTCGGCGTCGGGGTCGTTGGCCAGCACGAGGTCCGCGCCGACCTCGGCAGCGAGCTCGAACGAGGCGTCGAGCGCCCCGGGCTCCTCGGGGTTGGGGAACGGGACCGTGGGGAACGACCCGTCCGGCTCGGCCTGGGACGGCACCACGTGCACGTCCTCGTAGCCGCCGTCGGCCAGCGCGCGGCGGACCAGTGTCGCCCCGACCCCGTGCAGCGGGGTGTAGACGATGGTCAGGTCCGGCCCGTCGACCCGCGGACGGGCGGCGACCAGGTCGGCGAGGTAGCGCTCGATGATCTCGGCGTCCACGGGCGCGACCAGCTCGCTCGTCACGGGGTCGGCACGGGGCACGTCGCCGGCCGGACCGACCGCGTCGATCGCAGCGGCGATGGCCGCGTCGGTCGGCGGGACGATCTGTGCCGCGCCCTCCGCGTAGACCTTGTAGCCGTTGTACTCGGGCGGGTTGTGGCTGGCGGTGACGACCACGGCCGCGGCGGCGTCGAGCACCTTCTGGGCGTAGGCGACGAGGGGCGTCGGCTGCGGCGTCGGGAACCACCGCACCGGGAGCCCGGCGGCCGCGAGCACGCCGACGGTGTCCTCCGCGAAGCGCCGCGAATCGGTCCGCGCGTCGAAGCCGACGACGACGCCGCGCTGCTTCGCGTCGGGCACGGCGTCGACCAGGTGGTCGGCCAGCCCGCGGCTGGTCCGGATCACCACCGCCCGGTTCATGCGCAACGAGCCGGCCCCAACGACCCCGCGCAGCCCCGCCGTGCCGAACTCGAGGGCTCCGTCGAGCCGGTCGGCGAGCTCGGGCGCGTCTCCGGCGTCGACCAGCTCCTGGAGCTCGGCACGCGTGGCCGGGTCCGGGTCACCGGCGATCCAGGCGCG
>CAZSQF010000104.1:0-9072 GCA_964608935.1 uncultured Actinomycetota bacterium
CCTCTGACCCGGTGATCCTCGATGGTCTGGATCGCTTCGAGGATGTCCTCGAGACGCTGGCCGGTGCTTCGCGGGCTCACAGCGGGATGGCTTCCGCGGATGCTCGCCGCCGTGCATCGTCGTCCAGGAGTTCGGTGACCGTGACGTCGACCGGCACGCCGAGCACCTCCTCGAGATCAGCCTGCAAGCTCGCCAGCTTGACGTAGGTGGCGTCGGGAAGTTCGACGAGCAGGTCGACGTCCGAGTCGTCGGCATCCTCTCCACGTGACGTCGAGCCGAAGACGCTGACGGCGGTGACGCCGTGTTCTTCGAGGACGGCCCGGACCTGTTCCAACCTCGACTCGAGTCGGCGCTGCACGGGACCCTTGGGCGGGTCCGAAGCATCGTCAACCTGCAGTTGGAGGGTCTTGCCTGCCGCTCGCAGGATCCGCTCCAGGGTGGTGAGCGAAGGCTGGGAGTGTCCGCCTTCGTAGCGCGCGAGCGCGGACTGCGAGGTCCCGGCACGTCGCGCAAGGTCGCGCTGAGAGAGCCTCGCCTCGAGGCGTGCGCGCCGGATCAGATCGGAGACATCCATGACGCCATGATGCCTGAAGAGGTATCGTTGGCGGCAGGCCTGCGAAGTGGCGAAGCGCAGACGATCCGGATAGCGCAAGGCGCTCTGTCGCTCCTTGGCCGCGAGAAGTACCTCTCGGATCTTGGGCTGTAGGTCGACCAGGGTGACGGTGGATCCTGCGCATCCCAGGACTGCTGGACGACGGCATCCAGGAAGACGTTGATCCAGGGGATCGGGTCGCTTGGTCACGCTGGTCTGGAACAGCAGGTGGTCGTACTTGCTGCGGTGACGTTCGAAGTACGCCGACAGGTATCGATGGGCTTGGTGGCTCGCCGCTGGCTGCGAGCGCTGCCTTGATGGAGCACAGCTGTTCGTGTAGCATCCATGCAACGCGTGGAAGTGACTGCATGGGTGCGCTCGACCGGCTGATCGAGGAACGCGACCGGCGCGAGCCGGGGTTCGCCGCTGCGGTGGAGGCGGAGCTGGCCGAGATCCGTGCGTTCGATGACGTCGTCAACGTCATCCTGGACCGGCTCAGTGAACTTGGTTGGACCCGCGAAGAGTTGGCCGCTCGCGCCGACCTGAACGCTGCGTCCCTGCGGCGGTTGCTCACCTCGTCGTCAGCCAACCCGACGTTCGCCACGATGATGTCGATCGCGGAGGCGTTGGGCTTGCGGATCGAGATCCGTGAGGAGGCCTCGGTCGAGCAGATGCTCGCCGCTAGCTGAAGTCCACGCTGCGGGTCGCCTGGTACGCGTCTCGCTGCTCACGAACCCGCCGGTAGACCGACTCGGGCATCGCCGTTCGGTGCGGCTTGGAGTCCCCGTCGAGCATCACGAGTGCCGGGCCATCGGGGTGGTTGCGGTCAAGCAGGCAGAACAGCCGGTGAAGCTGATCGCTCTGCCGGCAGCGCACCTCGTAGATGCCGGCCATCTCCCCGTGCATCGCTTCCCACTTGCCACCACCCGCGAACGCTGGCGGCGGGGCGTCCCGTACCGCCTTGACGACCGCGATGACCTCGGCAGCGGGCTTTGCAGCAAGCTGGCGGAGCCACTCCTCGGCGGGCTTGCTGCCGTCGGCAGTCACGAAGAAGCCGTCACGCCCCGGGTCCCGGGCCAACAGAACCCCTTACTGCTCGCTCCCAGCAACCTACGCGGGTCCGGTGACACGAGTACGAGGCAGTGCTCGACATCGTTCGTGGAGGGAGGCGTCCACCGGCCGCGAACGGCGTCGGCGAACGCGGCCGAGACCCCACCGCGGCCGTGTCGAGAGCCGATCTATGGGTGCCGTATGGCACGGGCAGCGCCGGCAGCGCCGTCGTGGCCAAGGCGGCCGTCCGCTTGCTGTTCTTCAACGACATGTCCGATCCTTCCGGGTGGTGTCCAGGTGATCGGGTGGGTGGTGGTTTTCGCCCTTGCGCAGCGCCAGTGTCGGAAGCGTTCTGGCGGCGGGACCGCCGACCAGACCGACGTGATGAAGCAGGTCACGACGAACCGAGGGGCGCGCGTTGAGTCTGGGCTTCGCAGGTCGCGGTTGTGTGTTGCGACGCCGCCACAAACCGGCGTGTGAAGAATGCGAATGGCGTGTGGGCCAGTGCGGACAGGGCGTGGGCGATGCTGACCCCGATTCGCGTGGGCTGGTAGCCGATGTGCCGGCGATTGCCGGTCATCGGCCTGCCGGCGCGGGCTGGTACGCCTCGACGATCCGCTCATCGAACGTTCGCGGTTCCCCGTCGACCCACAGGGCGATCTCGCTGCCGTGGCCGTCAGGGTCGGTGAACCACACGTTGCGGGTCGGGCCGAAGTCGGTGACGGCGCCGTCGGTTGCGCCACGTTCCACCACACGGCGCCGCAGCTCCTCGAAGATGTCGGCGTCGGTGACGTCGAGCGCGAGGTGGTCGATGTGGCCGCGGTCGAACATGACGGCGGAGCCGCGGCTGTGCGGGTTGCCGCCGGCGAACTCGAAGGGGTGCAGGGCGAAACCGTTGCCGAGGTCGAGCAGCACGTGACGTACCGGCCCGCCCTCGAGGTCCCACCGCACCGTCGCCTCGAACACCTCGGTGTAGAAGGCGACGAACCGGTCGACGTCCTCGGTGACGATCGCGACGTGGTTGCAGCCGCTGGTGAGTGCCATGGCCCACTCCATTCGGTCAGGGACCCTGATCATATGGTACGGGCACCTGACGATAAGGTCAAGACACCTGACGGTATGCTGCGCGGACCCGGACCGGAGCGATGTGTGGACGGCCAGCGTCAGGCCCGCCTCAGCGCCGCCGAGGCGGGCATGCTTCGCCGGGGCGGGCCGATCCCGATGATCGGGCTGCTGACCACGATCGGCGACTGGATCGAGCGACGCCACCTCGAGCTCATGGCCGACGTCGGGTTCGACGACGTGCGCCGCGCCCACAACGCCGTCTTCGTCAACCTTCCAGCCCAGGGCATCCGGCTCACCGATCTGGCCGCTGCCGCCGGGATTTCCAAGCAGGCGATGGCCGAGCTCGTCGACGAGCTCGTGGGAAAGGCCTACCTCGATCGTGTCCCCGACCCGACCGACGGCCGCGCCAAGCTCATCGTCGCGGCCGCACGTGGGGAGGCGGCACACCGCGCGACCCTCGACGTCTTCGCCCGCATCGAGCACGAACTGGCCGACGCGGTCGGATCCGATGCGCTCGAGCAGGCCCGCACGACCCTGACTCGACTCCTCCTCCGCGTCGTGCTCGACGAGTCGGGGCCGAGCAGCACGTGAGCGGGCGCCATGCGCAGCCATGCCACGACAGCCGCTCCAACGCCTTGGTGCTCAGACCCTCAAGGGACGACGTGACTCGGGGAGCGTGGAACCGTCACAGCAAGTTCGGCGACGGTCGAGGTCGGGGGGCGTTGCCGCTGCACTGACGACTGTCCCAGCTCCGCCGCTGCCGCTCGGATCGTGGATGGTCCCAGCCACAGATCGCAGTGATTGCCATCTCTGGGCGGTGCACCGAGGCTGGGGCCCGCTCGAAGCGAAGTCAGCCCCAGAAGATGGTCGTGGGGTCGCTGTCGATGGCGCGAACACCCTCGACCGCCAAGCTCGGGAGCCGAGGATTTCGCCGTTTGGGGCCGGGTGTAGCCTTGGGGGTACGAGTGGGGGATGCACCGACCGCACGTCCACGCCGGCCAACCTCCGTTGCGATCACCCGTAGGAGGCCTCGGCTTGGGCGCAGGACGAATCGACGTTGCCGAGCAAGACCCGGATCACGGGGACCCCGACCGGTCAGGTGCACCAACTGGGCCATCCGAGCGGGACATGACCGTCCGGTCCATCTGGCCGTTCCTGGCGCTCACGTTCGGGCTGACCTGGGGCCTTGCCACGCTCCTGATCCTGTTCCCGGAGCCGATCGAAGCGCTCTTCGGTGAGCTGAGCACCACCCATCCGCTGTTCATCCTGGCCGTGTACGCGCCGGGTTTCGCGGCCGTCATCATGGTGTTGCGCCACTACGGCGTCCGGGGACTGGGCAGCTTCGCGAAACGCCTCACGCTCTGGCGGATGCCGGGCGCGTGGTGGCTGTTCCTGGTACTCGGCATCCCCGTCATCGTCTACGGGTCCGCCATGATCACGGGCACGTTCTCCGACCCGTTCCCGTTCTCGCCCTGGCACGGCGTGCTGCCGGCGCTGGCCATGGCGCTGTTCCTCGGACCCATCGAGGAGATCGGCTGGCGCGGGGTGGCTCTGCCCCTGCTCCAGCGCCGCTTCGCGCCCCTGTGGGCGGGATTGATCCTGGGTGTGATCTGGGCGCTGTGGCACGTGCCGGCGTTCCTGCTCAGCGGCACCCCACAGAGCTCGTGGTCGTTCGTGCCGTACTTCATCGGGGTCGTGGCCATCTCCGTCGTCTTGACGCCGATGTTCAACTCGGCGCGAGGAAGCATCCTGATCGCCGCCCTGTTCCATTTCCAAGTGATGAACCCGATATTCCCCGACGCGCAACCGTGGGACACGCTCGTGTGGGTCGTCGTCGCCGCGGTCATCGTGTGGGTGAACCGCACAACGATGCTGAGCCGGACGGGCGCCGTCACCGAGATCCTCATGCCCGCGGCAGAGGATCGCACCTCCGAGGTGCCCAGCCAAACGCCGTAGTTCGGCACGACAACCCTGGTGAAAACGCGCTCCCGGCCGTCCGGTTCGTCGCCAACTGATCGTGTCGTCGCCGAACCATCGCGACGGCCGGGCACGGGACCATCGAGGAGACCTGCATGCACCCTGCCGACCGCACCGCGGCCGCCAGCAACAAGCCGGCAACCGGACCTTCGACCGCGCCGCTTGCCCGGAGCGCCACGGTCGCGCTCGCCGTGGCTGGGCTCTTCTTCGTCGCCTACCCGGCGATCCGACCATTCTCCGACGAGTCCTCGCTGCAAGGTGCCGCAGCGTTCGCATCAGGCTCGTGGCTCGTCGCGCACGCGCTGGCGATGGTGGCGTTCATGCTGCTGTCGTTTGGCTTTCTGGCCGTGCACCTCACGTGGCAAGCCACACCGGTGGGTCGGAGCTCGCTGCGTGCGCTCGTGCTCAGTTGGGTCGGTGTCGCGCTGACCCTGTCCTACTACGGGGTCGAGACGTTCGGCCTCGCGGTGATCGGTCAGGCGGCGCTCGATCGGGACGATGCCAGCCTGGTTGCGCTGGCGGAGGCGGTGCAGCTCGGGCCCGGGATCGCGCTCCTGGCTGCGGGCCTGCTCCTGCTCGCCGCCGGCGCGATCCAGCTCGCCCTGGTCATCTGGCGATCGGGTGTGCGGCCGCGGTGGAGCGGCATCCCGCTCGCCGTCGGGATGGTGCTCTTCATCCCGCAGTTCCTGACGCCCCAACCGGTCCGAATTGCGCACGGACTCGTGATGGCATCGGGTTGCGGCCTGCTCGGCTGGCACCTGGTCGCCGCTCGTCGTTCGGAGGCGAACCTGCCCGCACCAGCACCGAACGTGGAACGGATCGCCGACCAGTCGGGCTCGTGACCGCTGCGCTGATCGCTGGCGTCGGGGCAGCGGTGCTGGTTGCCGGCGTCGCGGGCTTCCAGTTGGCCCTCGCCCTGGGTCTGCCGTTGGGTGACGCCACCTGGGGTGGACGCGCACCCACCAACAACGGGGTGCTCGAGACGAAGTTCCGTGTGGTGGCGGCCGTCAGCGCCGTCGTGCTGTGCGGCATCGCCTGGCTCGTTCTCGCACGCGCTGGCCTGGTCAGCGCGGGCCCGCTCGGGGAAGTGACCCTCGTGCGCGTGACCTGGGCACTCCTCGGCCTGCTCACCCTCAACACCGTCGCGAACTTCTCCGCAACCCATCCGGTGGAGCGCTGGGTGATGGGCCCCGTCACCCTCCTCGTCGTCGCGCTCATCGCCGTGGTCGCGTTCACGTCCGGCCACTCCCCCGTCAGCGCCGTGACCGGCGACTCCTCGACCCAACCCGTGGCATCCGCAGTGGTCTTACCCGCAACGGCGGCGCAGGGAATCGTCGGAGCAACACCCTCGCCGCTCGACTCGCCAGAAGCGTTCGAGCAGTTCCTCGACGACGTCATGGTGGACCACGTCGACCGGTTCGACCTCGCGGGTGCGAGCATCACCGTGGTCAAAGGCGGCGAGGTGTGGGTCGCGAAGGGCTACGGACACGCCGACATCGCGGCGGGTACACCGGTCGACGCGGACGACACGGTCTTTCCGACCGCCTCGGTCGCGAAGCTGTTCACCTGGACCGCGGTCATGCAGCTCGTCGAGCAGGGCCGGCTCGACCTCGACGCCCAGGTGAACCGCTACCTCAGCGGGTTCCAGATCCCCGACGCGTTCGACGAGCCCGTCCGGGTCTGGCATCTGCTCAGCCACACCGCCGGGTTCGAGGACGACCCGATGCGCCACGCGGTCGTGCCCGAAGACCTGGCCGACCTCGAATCGACCCTGATCCGGGACATGCCAGCCCGCGTCCGCCCACCCGGGCGCTACACCGCTTACAGCAACTATGGCGCCGCGCTCGCCGGCCACCTCGTCGCCGAGGTGTCCGGGATGAGCTGGGAGGACTACCTCGACCGCAACGTCCTCGAGCCGTTGGACATGCCCCACACCTCGGGCAGGCAGCCGACGCCGGAGCACCTGCCCGACGGCATGACCAAGGTGTACCGCAGCCACGACGGCGGACTCGTCGAGGCCGGGAACGAGATCGTCGCCCTCGCACCCCAGGGTGGGATGGTCGCGACCACCCGGGACATGGGCAACTTCATGCTCGCGCACCTGCAGCAGGGCCGATTCGGCGAGGCTCAGATCCTGCAGGAAGCGACCGCACGGCAGATGCACAGCCAATTGTTCACGCACGACCCGAGGCTGGATGGCAACGCGCATGGCTTCTGGGAGAGCACCGAGCACGGCCAGCACGTCCTCTCCCACGGTGGCGATCACAACACGTCGATGACCTGGCTGTGGCTCCTCCCCGACCACGACCTCGGCATCTACGTCGCCTACAACAGCGACCGTGGCGGCGAGGCCCGCGCCGAGCTGTGGGACGCGTTCCTCGACCACGCGTTCCCCGTGCCCACGACCGAGCCCTCCCGAGCCGCGCCAGGCGCTGGGCAGGACCTCGAGCGCTTCGAGGGTGTCTACGGGTTCACCCGGATCTCGAGCACCACCCCGGCGAAGCTCTTCCTGCTCGTCGGGGCGATGACCGTGTCTGCCCACGACGGCGACCTCGTCACCGACTTCGCCGGCTTCGAGTCGACGCGATGGGTCCGCACCGACGGCGACCTGTTCGTCTCGACCGACGGTCGCTCACGGTTGGTGGTCGGCGAGGATGGTGAGCACGTCTTCTTCGACGGTCCCCACATGGGGCCCTACTCCCTGTTCGGGGCCTGGACCCCGATCCCCTGGCACAGCCGCCCTGGTCTGCACGCCGGGCTGTTCGCAGCCTCCGTGCTCCTGATCGTCTCGGCGCTCGTGCTGTGGCCGGTGCTCGCCCTGGTGCGGCGCCGCAGGAAGGTGGCCACCCCCACCGGGGCGCGGGTCGCACGCTGGTGGGCAGCCGTCACGGGCGGGCTCTACCTGCTCTTCGTCATCCTGCTCGTGGGCGCCCTGCTCGACTACCTGGCGCTCGAATATGGGGCGTCTCCCGTCCTTGTGGCGGCCCTGATCGTCGGCCTCGTGGCGACGGTCATGACGGTTGGCGCGGTGGTCCACGCGATCCTTGCCTGGCGCAACGGTCACTGGGGTGTCACCGGGCGCATCCACTACGCCCTCGTCACCCTCGCCCTGGTGACGCTCGCGTGGCAGCTCAACCAGTGGAACCTGCTCGGGTTCCGCGTCTGAGCGCGAGAGGGCCCCGGTGCGCCGCAGTCCGTCGCCGCAACTTCGTGCGGTTGCCGCGTCCACTGGGGCGCGCAGAGCGGGGAGTCATGGGTGGAACTCCCCGCCACGGTTCCTGCGGACCCCGGAGCGGTCCGAGGCGCTCGGGAACGGTGAACATGGGCGGCAATGCGTGTTCGGTCGGCGTCTCGCGTTGAGCGCATCGTTACCTGACAACGGATCACCGGGAGGTACCCGCGACCGGGTCCAGTCGCTTGCTTGTGGCCAACGGACGTCTGCCGCTGGCGAGCTCAGACTTCGAGGAGTTTCTTGAGCCGGCGGTAGTCGCCCCGCACCGTCCGCTCGACCATCTTGCGCATGAGCGGGGCGGCGAGCTTGAACGCTCCGGATGGGTCACCGGTGACGTGTGCACGGGCGATGCAGGTTGCCTCGCCCGCCGGTTCGACGCTGCGGGTCACCCTGATCGGGAAGGTCGATTCGATGGTGCGGATCGTGATGCGCCGGCCCGGTTCGAGATCGACCACTTCGAAGGTCGACGTGATGGCCTTGCCGAGCATCCTCGCCTCCTGCTCGTAGATCGAGCCTTCACGGATGGGCGGGGCGGTGGTCCACTGGCAGCGCTGCATCCCTCGCTGCCAGCTGGGGTTGTTCTCCGCATCCGCGAGGAAGACGAAAACCTCGTCGGCGGGGCGGTCGATGGTGACCTCGGAGGTGGCCTCGATCATGCGGGTTCGCTTCTGACTTTGTGGTTCGCAGCAGGTGAACCGGGACGGGTGGCGCAGGTAGGTGCCCTCAACCGCTGGTGGTCTCGGGTAGGGGAAGGGTGCGGCCCTGGTCCGTCAGCGCAGGGCTGGATCGGCGTTGCCGGTCTCGGTGTAGCGCTTGAGCGCCTCGCACACCAGCGCCCAGGTGAACGTGACGCTGCCGAGCTCGGCGTCAGGGGTGTCGTCCGACCAGCCGGCGTGGGTCAAAACGACCCTGGTGTCGGCGTCGGGGCTGTCGCCGAGGCCCCAGCGGATGGTGGTGCCCTCCCAGCCCGGCCATGGTCCGGGGCAGGACCACGCCACCAGCTTGCCGGGAGCGAGCTGATCGACGTGGATCTGGAGGTCGACGGGTGCGGGCTCGAATCCGAACTCGAGGGTCGCACCCTCCTCTGAGGTTCCCGACACGTTCGGTGTCCAGAACGAGGCGAGCCCGTCGCTGCTGGCGATCGCCTGGAAGACGG
>CAZSQF010000105.1:0-9027 GCA_964608935.1 uncultured Actinomycetota bacterium
GTCGGCGTGCGCGCCACGCCGCCGGATCAGCACCGCCTCGGAGGTCAGGATGACGTCGCCGATGATCTCGAGCACGGCCTGGCGCAGAGTGGTGCCGGTCGAGACGACGTAGGCGATGACGTCGGCGACCCCGAGCCGGACCGCGGTCTCCACCGCACCGTCGAGGCGGATCACCTCGGCGTCGATGCCACGGTCGTCGAGGTCGCGGCGCACGAGCCCGGCGTACGAGGTCGCGACACGCTTGCTGGCGAGGTCGGCCAGGTCGGCGACCGTGCCGGGGCGGGCGGCGTAGCGGAAGGTCGACCCACCGAACCCGAGTGCCAGGATCTCCTCCGCCTCGGTGTCGGCGTCGAGCAGGAGGTCGCGGCCCGTGATCCCGACGTCGAGTTGGCCTTCCCCCACGTAGGTGGTGATGTCGCGCGGGCGGAGGAAGAAGAACTCGGTGTCGTTGTCGGGGTCGACCAGGACCAGCTCGCGGTGGTCGTGGCGCTGGCGGTAGCCGGCCTCGCGCAGCATCTCGGTGGCGGGTTCGGCGAGCGATCCCTTGTTGGGCACGGCGACACGCAGCATCGTGGTCCTCGCGGGTCTGGCTGAGGTGGGGGAGGGGTGCCGCCTGCCGGCGGCGAGGGTCACAGGTGATCGTAGACGTCCTCCAGCGTCAGGCCCCGCGCGAGCATCAGCACCTGGACGTGGTAGAGCAGCTGCGAGATCTCCCGGGCGGTCCGATCGTCGCTCTCGTGCTCGGCCGCCATCCACACCTCGGCCGCCTCCTCGACCACCTTCTTGCCGATCGTGTGGATGCCCGCGTCGAGGGCAGCAACGGTGCCCGATCCCTCGGGGCGGGTCGCCGCCTTGGTGGCGAGCTCGGTGTAGAGCTGATCGAAGGTCTTCATCGTGGCCCCGGCCGCCGGATGTCGAGCCGCGAGCCTATCCGGGGGGACCCGGCCGCTACCCTGGAACGCCCCTCCGCCGGAGCTCGAGCACCGGCGGTGACCCGACCGAGCCGGCAAGGAAGAACGACGATGAGCGAAGCCACACCCGGTGGTCCGATGCCCGGGTCGACGCCCGGTGAGGGTGGCCAGCCCTCCGAGGAGGAGGTTCGCGCCTATCTCGGCCAGCTCCGTCAGGCACCGGCGGACCAGGTCGTCGCCGAGGTGATGTCGGGGCTGTTGAACGCCGCGCAGGTCAAGCTCGGGCGGCAGGACGCACGCCTGCTGATCGACATCGCCGCGGCGGCCGTCGACGCGGGCCGCGACCGACTGCCGGAGGAGCTGAGCCAACAGGTCGATCAGGTCCTGACCCAGCTGCGCATGGCGCAGGTCGATGCGGAGCGCGAGGTGGCCGACCAGGGGCACGACGAGCCGTCGGACCTCGGGGCACCTTCGGCGGCGGGCCACGGCGCCGGCGAGGGGGCACCAGCAGGCGAGCCGCGCCGACCGGAGCCCGACCCGGCCCCCGGGACGTCCGGTGATGCCGCCTCACGCCTGTGGATCCCGGGACGGTAGGCCCGACCAGGGTCGGAGCGGTCGTGATAGGCTCGACAACCGCGTCTCCGACGAGCCGCGACGACAACCGAGACGAAGTGGCGCCTTGCGGCCCCCGGTAGCCCGTTGTGGGCTCGACGGGCACGCGACGGCGCCCACCCGGTAGGTCGCACCTCACCGGGTCCGTGCCGACCAGCCCCACCCCCGTTTCGGGCGTGAGGGCCGGCGGACGTACCCGACGGCGGCCCACGAGGTCGCCGTTTCTTCGTTCCCGGGCCTGCGACCGGCCACGGGGACGGGCCTGAGCACGACACGACGAGGAGGCACCAGCATCGACGAGCAGCAGCGCCGGCTCAACGCGGACATCAAGGTGCCACGGGTTCGGCTCGTGGACGCCGACGGCACCCAGGTGGGCATCGTCCCGCTCGCGCAGGCCCTGCGCCGCGCACGCGAGCAGGAGCTCGACCTGGTGGAGGTCGCCCCGCAGGCCGATCCGCCGGTGTGCCGGATCATGGACTGGGGCAAGCACCGCTACCAACAGGACCAGAAGGACAAGGAGGCGCGTCGGCGGCAGAGCCAGATCACCGTCAAGGAGATCAAGATGCGCCCCAAGATCTCCGACAACGACTACAACACCAAGTCCGGCCACGTCCGGCGCTTCCTCAACGACGGTGCCAAGGTCCGCGCGTCGATCATGTTCCGCGGCCGTGAGATGAGCCACACCGAGCTCGGACTGCGACTGCTCGACCGGCTCGCCGACGACATGAGCGATCTCGCCACCGTCGAGGCGAGCCCCACGGTCGACGGACGCAACATGGTGATGGTGCTCGCTCCCGCGAAGGCCAAGTCCCGCAGTCAGGACGCCGCCGCCGACGCGCCAGAGGCGCCCGGGGACGACGCGGCGCCCGCGGCCGACGAGGTCGAGGCGTCCACCGATCCGGCCCACGCCGAGGACGCAGCCTCCTGACCCCCCGGCGGTCCGGACCGGTCGCCGCCCCGTCGACGAACGAAGGCACGTGCCATGCCGAAGCAGAAGACCCACAGTGGTGCGAAGAAGCGCTTCCGCGTGACCAAGAACGGCAAGGTCCTGGTCCGCCAGCGCAACCGCAACCACATCCTCGAGAAGAAGACCTCGCGCCGCAAGCGCCGTCTCGCCGGCGACGCCGAGCTCACGGGTGCCGACGCGAAGCGGGTCAAGCGCCTGCTCAAGCAGTAGGCGACCGACCCCGGTCGGAGCAGGCTTCAAGCACAAGGAGGACAGTCATGGCACGCGTCAAGCGCGGCGTCCACGGCAAGAAGAGCCACCGTGCGGTCCTCGACCGCGCCAAGGGCTATCGCGGAGCGCGCAGCCGCCGCTTCAAGACCGCCAAGGAGGCGGTCAACCACGCCGATCGGTACGCGTATCGCGACCGGCGGGCGCGGAAGGGTGACTTCCGGCGCCTGTGGATCGCACGCATCAACGCAGCTGCGCGGCAGGAGGGGCTGTCCTACAGCCGGCTCATGCACGGGCTCAAGCTGGCCGAGGTCGAGGTGGACCGCAAGAACCTGGCCGACCTTGCCGTCAACGACCCGAAGTCGTTCGGGGCGCTCGTCGGCGTGGCCAAGGCCGCCCTGGACGCCGACGCCGCCTGACGCGACCGACGTCGGACCCAGGCAGCCCTCCTCCGTCCCCGTTAGCGTGACGCGGATGGAGCTGGTGACCTCGACCCGGAACGAGCGCGTTCGCGACGCGGCGGCCCTCGCGCGGCGTCGCGTCCGGCGCGACACCGGACGGCACCTGGTCGAGGGACCGAACGTGGTCGCCGAGGCGCTCGCGGCCGGCGTCGTGGAGGAGGTCTTCGCCACGCCGGAGGCGGCCGCCGACCTGCACGTTCCCGACGGCGTCCGCGTCACACACGTCGCCGACCACGTGCTCGAGCGTCTGTCCGGGTCGACGACGCCGCAGGGCATCGTCGCGGTCGCCCGCACCGACGTGGCCGCGCCCGACGCCGTCGTCGGGCGGGGGCTCATGGTCGTCCTCCACGAGGTCGCCGACCCCGGCAACGCCGGCGCGATCGTGCGTACCGCCGACGCTGCGGGCGCACACACCGTCGTCCTCACGCGGGGCAGCGTGGACCCGTTCGGACCCAAGGCCATCCGGGCCGCGGCCGGGTCGACCTATCACCTGCCGGTGGCCCTCGACATCGAGCTGGCCGCGCTCGCGGCCGCATGCCGGGAGGTCGGCCAACCGCTCGTGGGCCTCGACGCCGCGGCGGAGCGGTCCGTCTTCGAGCTCCGGCGCCGCCCCCCACCGATCGCTCTGGTGCTCGGCAACGAGGCCCACGGCCTGCCGGCGGAGGCCCGGACGCTGCTCGACGACACCGTGGCGATCCCTCAGTGGGGCGCGGCGGAGTCCCTCAACGTCGCGGCCGCTGCGGCCGTCGCGCTGTACGCGGCCGCCCGGGCCGTCCACGACCCCGTGCTTCCGGAGGTGGGCCGGTGACGACTGGACGGGACACCGGGGGCGAACCCCCCGCGGAATCCGAGCTCGTCGCGCTCGTCGCGCACGACCTGCGCAGCCCGCTGACGAGCGTCAAGGGGTTCGTGGGCACGTTGCGCCGCCGCTGGGACCGGTTCTCCGACGACCAGAAGCTCGCGATGCTCGCCACCGTCGAGGCCGATGCGGACCGGATCGCCGTCCTGCTGCGAACACTGGTCGAGGTGGCCCGCATCGACGCAGGCCGGGTCGCGCTGCGACGGGAACCGGTCGACGTCGCCGCACTGGCGACGGTGGTAGCCGACCGGCTCGCCGCCGACCGCGACGACGACCGGACGATCGACGTCGACATCGTCGGCACGCCCCAGCCCGCCCGCGCCGACCGGGACAAGCTCGACCAGGTCGTGTCGCACCTGATCGTCAACGCCCTGACCTACGCACTGGACGGTCCCGTGACCGTCACGGTCGCCCCCGAGCCAGGAGCGGTCCGACTGAGCGTGGCCGACACCGGACCGGGCATCCCTGAAGAGCTCCACCAGCACGTGTTCGACCGGCTGGCACGCAAGCCCGACGAGGCCCGCCCCGGCCTCGGGCTGGGCCTCTACCTGGTCCGCGGCCTCGTCGACGCGCACGGCGGCGAGGTATGGATCGACGCGGACGTCGACGCCGGGACCACCGTCCACATCCGGCTCCCCGCCGACGAGTGAGCGGGCGTCTCGAACCGGGGTGCCGTCCGTCTACCCTGCGGGTCGCCGCGGCGGGCACGGACTGGAGGCGGCAGTGGCGGACATCGACACGCTCGAACGCGACGCCCTTGCGGCGGTCGCCGACGCCGGCAGCCTCGACGACCTCGAGGACGTCCGTGTCCGCTTCACCGGGAAGCGTTCGGAGCTGGCACGGCTCCAGAAGGCCATGGGCGAGCTCGACCCCGACGAGCGCAGGACCCGCGGCCAGGCCATCAACCGGTTCCGTGCCGCGTTCCAGGCCGCCTTCGACGAGCGGCACCGGGAGCTGTCCGCCGCGACGCTGCGCGAACGGCTGGAGACGGAGCGGCTCGACCTCACGCTGCCCCCACGGCGGATGCGGCCGGGCCGCCCCAACCTGCTCACCCAGGTCGAGCACGAGATCGTCGACGTGTTCGTCGGGATGGGCTACCGCGTGGCCGAGGGTCCCGAGGCCGAGGCGGGCCGCTACAACTTCGACCTGCTCAACATCCCCGTCGACCATCCGGCGCGCCAGGAGATGGACACGATCTACGTGGCCGGGCACGACGACGTCGTCCTGCGGACACACACCTCGCCGGTGCAGGCCCGCGTGATGACGACCCAGCCGCCGCCGATCGCCGTCGTCGTGCCCGGGCGGACGTATCGCGCGGACACCGTCGACGCGACCCACTCGCCGGTGTTCAGCCAGGTCGAGGGACTGCTCGTCGACGAGGGCGTGACGATGGCCCACCTGCGCGGCACGCTGCTCGCCTTCGCGCGGGCGCTGTTCGGCGAGGACCGCGACATCCGTCTCCGCCCGTCGTTCTTCCCGTTCACCGAGCCGAGTGCCGAGGTGGACGTCTCCTACGAGGCATCCGCCTCCGGATGGCTCGAGATCCTCGGTGCCGGCATGGTCGACCCGAACGTCCTCGAGTACTGCGGCGTCGACACCGGGCGCTACACCGGCTTCGCGTTCGGCATCGGGATCGAGCGTGTTGCCATGCTGCGCCACGGCGTCCAGGACATCCGTGAGCTGTTCGACGCCGACGCACGCTTCCTCGCCCGCTTCTGACCCGCCGCCGACCGGACCGCCCCGGAGCCCCCCGTGAAGCTGCCCCTGTCCTGGCTGGCCAGCCACGTCGACCTCGGCGACCTCGACCTCGCGTCGCTGGTCGACCTCATGAGCCTCAGCGGGCTCGAGGTCGAGGCGGTCACGCGGCCGGGTGCGGGCACCGAAGGGGTGCGCACGGCCCGGGTCCTGGCCTGGGAGCCCCACCCGGACGCCGACAAGCTGCGGGTGGTCCGGGTCACCGGCGAGGACGGCGACGGCGAGGTGGAGCTCGTCTGCGGTGCGGACAACTTCGACGTCGGCGACGTGGTGGCCCACGCCGTGCCCGGCGGCTCGATCCCGGGACTCACGCTCGAGGCACGAACGATCCGCGGCGTGGTGTCGAACGGCATGCTGTGCTCGCTGAAGGAGCTCGAGCTCGGTGACGACCACACCGGCATCATCACGCTCGATCCCCACACGCCCCTCGGGGCGCCGCTGACCGAGCTCGTCCCGCTCGGCGAGCCCGTCATCGAGATCGCGGTGCAGCCCGACCGGGGCGACCACCTGTCGGTCCTCGGTGCCGCCCGCGACCTCGCCGCCATCCTCGATACCAGCTGGCACCCACCGACCGTGCCCGTCGAGCTCGACACGCCCTCGATCCCAGTCGACGTCGACACCGACGGGTGCGAGCGGTTCGTCACCTGGGTCGTGGACGACGTCGCCGTGCAGGCCTCGCCGCTGTGGCTGCGCCAGCGACTGGCGCAGTGCGGCATCCGCTCGATCGACGTCGTCGTCGACGTCACGAACTACGTCATGCTCGAGCTCGGCCAGCCCCTGCACGCCTTCGATCTCGACGCGATCCGGGGGCCGCGCCTCCGGGTCCTGGCCGCGGGAGGGGGCGAGACGCTCGTCACGCTCGACGATCAGGAACGTGTGCTCGAACCGGGCGACCTCGTCATCGACGACGCCGAGCGTGCGGTCAGCCTCGCCGGCGTCATGGGGGGGCGCGACACCGAGGTGAGCCCGAGCACGACCCGGGTCCTCGTCGAGGCCGCCGTGTGGGATCCGGCCGCGATCCGCCGCACGTCGCGGCGCCTCGGGCTCGTCAGCGAGGCGAGCCAGCGGTTCGAGCGCCGCGTCGACCCGCAGGGAGCCGCACGCGCAGCCGCACGCGCTGCCGGGCTGCTCGTCGAGCTCACGGGTGCCCGCACGACCGGCACGAGCACGGTCCACGGCCCCGACCAGCCGTCCTGGGCCGCGCGCACCACCGTTCGGGTCGACCCAGAGCGCATTCGCGGGCTGCTGGCCGTCGACGAGCTCGATGCCGACCGGCAGCGCGAGCTGCTGGTGCGCAGCGGCTGCGACGTCGCGGTCGATGGCGACCGGCTGACGGTGACGGCACCGTCGTGGCGCGGGGATCTCGGCCGCGAAGCCGACGTCGCCGAGGAGGTCGTTCGGCTGCACGGCTACGACCGTGTCCCGGCAGACCTGCCCGCGCTGCGGGTCCGAGGCGGGCTGTCGCCGGCGCAGCGGCTCGAACGGTCGGCCCGGGACGCGGCCCTCGCCTTCGGTTTCCACGAGGCGGTGACCCGTCCCTTCGTCGGCGCTGACGCGCTGGTCGGGATCGCACCGACCGGGGCGCGGGTCGAGCTCGCCAACCCGCTCGCCAAGGACGCGTCGGCCATGCGCCCCTCGCTGTTCGAGGGGCTCCTGGCCGCCCTGCGCCGCAACGTCGGGCAGGGCCGCGCCGGCACGGCGCTCGTCGAGCTCGGCCGGGTGTTCCGTCCCCCGCAGGACCCCCTCGCCGAGGTTCTGGACGGCTTCGGCGTCGACTGGCGCTGGCGGGACCCCGACGGGGTCGAGCTGCCCATCCAACCGAAGGTGCTCGGGCTCGCCGCACAGGGGCTGCGTGTGGGGGAGCGGTGGCTGGACACCGACGACCAGTGGTCGATCTACGACCTGCTCGCGGTGTTCGACGAGGTGGTGGCCCGGCTCGCACCGCCCGGTGAGGACGGTTGGCAGCTGGACCGGGAGCCGGTCGAACGCGACGGAATGCACCCGGGACGTACCGCCCGGCTGCTGCTGCGGGGTCACGACATCGGGGTGGTCGGCCAGCTCCACCCGGCCGAGGCCGAACGTCGGGACCTGCCCGGTCCCGTGCTGGTCGGCGAGCTCGTGGTGGAGCCGCTCCTGGTAGCCGTCCCGGCTGACGGCTACCCACCCGTCCTGTCGGTGCCGCTCGTCAAGCATCCCGCGATGGTCGTGGACGTCGCCCTGGTCGCGGCCGACGACGTGCCCTACTCCGAGCTCGAGGCCGCGGTTCGCGCCGGCGCCGGCGACCTCCTCGACGGCCTGTGGTGGTTCGACGAGTACCGCGGGGAACAGGTCGACGCCGGCCACCGCAGCGTCGCCATCCGCCTCCGGCTCCAGGCCCCCGACCGCCAGCTCACCGACGACGACGCCGAGCAGGTGATCGAGGCCGTCGCCGACGCGGCCGCGAAGGTCGGTGCCACCCTCCGGCGGTGACCCACGGCGTCAGATGTCCGGTGGCCGCCTCTGGCGCTTGAGCTCGGCTCGGCGGGCCTTGTCCCGCAGTCGCCGCTCCTTCGCGGACCGGGTCGGACGGGTCCGTCGGCGCTGCTTCGGTGGGGCGAGGGCCTCACTGACGATCGACTCGAAGCGGGCGAGCACCGCCTCGCGATTCCGGTGCTGCGATCGGTGCTCCGAACCCTGGAGGATCAGCACCCCGTCGGACGTCAGCCGTGACGCCAGGCGTTCGAGCAGCCGCTCGCGCTGTGCCGGGCTCAGGGCCGAGGAGTCCTGGATCGACCAGCGCAGCTCGACCTTTGAGTCGGCCGTGTTCACGCTCTGTCCGCCGGGACCGGACGCGCGCGATGCGCGCAGCTCGATCTCCGACTCCGGGACAGAGACGCCGTGTGCGAGCCGGATGCGTGCCATGTCCCGGAGCCTACGACCTCCGTAACGCATCGGAGTTGCATAATTCTGCATGATGCTGCACACTGCGCCGTTCGCTGCGACGGAACGGAGGCACGGGTGGCACACCG
Organism: uncultured Actinomycetota bacterium; assembly: GCA_964608935.1. Classification (GTDB taxonomy): domain Bacteria; phylum Actinomycetota; class Nitriliruptoria; order Nitriliruptorales; family Nitriliruptoraceae; genus CAZSQF01. Next base: position 8,781 of record CAZSQF010000105.1, read on the forward strand.
CGTCGGGATCGTCGGCGCCTCGGGATACGGCGGTGCCGAGCTCGTCCGCCTGCTCGACGCGCATCCGGCGCTCGACGTCGCGGTCGTGGCGGCGAACGCCCAGGCCGGGGTGGCCGTCGGCGAGCTGTTCCCGAACCTGGCCAGCGATCGGGTCTTCGACGCGGTGGAGGTCGAGGCCCTGTGCGAGCTCGATGTGGTGTTCCTCGCCATCCCGCATGCAGCGGCCCTCGAGCTCGGCGGCACGCTG
>CAZSQF010000106.1:0-9026 GCA_964608935.1 uncultured Actinomycetota bacterium
CGTGGCCACGGACGAGGTGTCGATCGGCGACTACGTCCTGCTCGGCGGGGAGGCGGCGGCAGCCGTCGTCATCGAGGCGGTCGCTCGGCTCGTGCCGGGCGTCGTGGGCAACGACGCGTCCCCGGCGGACGAGTCGTTCTGGTCGGGGCTGCTGGAGTACCCGCACTACACCCGCCCGGCCGAGCTGCGGGGGATGCGCGTCCCCGACGTCCTCACTGCAGGCGACCACGGCGCGATCGAGCGCTGGCGACGGGCCCAGGCGCAGGCGCTGACTCGTCAGCGCCGCCCCGACCTCGATGCCGGTCCCGGCGACGAGCGGCAGGACGACACGGGTTGACCGTTCTCGCGCCGTGACCGTATCCTCCGTCCGACCAGCGCCCGCTGGCCTGATGCTCCCGCGTCCCGCACCGACCTCCGGACCCGCCGCGTCGCCGATCGGCCGGGTCCCCGCCGAGAAGGATCGGTGCGCCGCGCCCTCGGACGGCCGCGCGCACACCCGCCCGACCCACGCAAAGGCCCCAGCCATGAACAAGGTCGACGTCGTCGAGAAGTCGCGCCTGCGCGACGATCTGCCCGAGTTCTGGGCCGGGGACACCGTCAAGGTCCACGTGCGCGTGGTCGAAGGCACCCGGTCACGCATCCAGGTGTTCGAGGGCGTCGTCCTGGCCAAGAAGGGCGGCGGGCTGCGCGAGACCTTCACGGTGCGCAAGGTCAGCTTCGGGGTCGGGGTGGAGCGCACGTTCCCGCTGCACAGCCCGATCATCGAACAGATCGAGGTGGTCCGTCGGGGCAAGGTCCGGCGCGCCAAGCTGTACTACCTGCGCGACCGGGTCGGCAAACAGGCCCGGATCAAGGAGAAGCGCCAGACCTAGCCCGCTGGTCGCTCCTCCTCGGCCGCCGTGCCCGCGGCGCCCGTGTCCGTCCTGTCGGGCGCCCGCACGCTGGCCCGACCCTGCCCCCGGTAGGCTCGCCGCACCTCATGCCACATCCTGACGACACCTTCTTCGGACCGTCGCGCGAGCCGGCGCGGCCCCGGCCGTTGGTCGCCGCCGAGCGCGACGCCGGCGTCCCCGAGCGACGGCGTGACCGCGGCAATGGCCGCAGGGGCGGGCGCGGCTCGTTCCTGCGCGAGCTGCCCGTCCTGCTGCTGATCGCGTTCCTGCTCGCCTTCCTGCTCCGCACGTTCGTCCTGCAGGTGTTCTACATCCCGTCGAGCTCGATGGAGCCGACCCTGCGGATCGACGACCGCATGGTGGTCGAGAAGGTCACCTACCGCTTCCGCGAGCCACACCGCGGCGAGGTCGCCGTCTTCGAGGGCGAGTCGTTCGGCGTGCCCCAGAACGACCGCGGCACGGTCGGCCGCGTCGTCCGCGGCGTCGGCCAGTTCCTCGGCGTGGTCCCGGCCAGCGCGCGCGACTTCGTCAAGCGCGTCATCGGGCTGCCGGGTGACGAGATCGTGATCGAAGGGGGCCAGGTCTTCGTCAACGGCGAGCCGCTCGACGAGCCCTACGTCCGATTCGACGACGGGTCCGACTACGGGCCGATCACGGTCCCCGACGGGCACCTGTTCTTCCTGGGGGACAACCGTCCCAACTCGTCGGACTCGCGCCGGTCGCTCGGTTTCGTCCCCCGGGATCAGCTGGTGGGCCGCGCGGCCGTCATCATCTGGCCGGCGCCGCACGTGGGCAGCCTCACGGGCACCATCCACGACGTCCCCGACGAGCGGGCGGACGACGTGGGGGACGAGGGCAGCGCGTCGGCCCGGCTGCGCAGCGCGTCCTGACGCGGACGCTTCGCTACGGTGCCGCCGATGGGACGCACCGCTAGCCGCCGCCGGAACGTCAAACGAACCGCTGACGGTCGTCGCGTTCGCCTGCCCGACGTCCCTGGCGTGCACGTCGAGCGACCGTTCTGGGACGAGGGCGCGGTGGTCGCCGGTGTCGACGAGGTCGGCCGGGGAGCCTGGGCGGGGTGTGTCTCGGTCGGCGCGGTGGTGCTGCCCAGCGACCGCCGGATGTACAAGCTGCGCGACTCCAAGGTGCTCGACCCGGTGCGTCGCGAGGAGCTCGCCGACCGCCTCGGCCGGTTCGCCCACGGGATCGGGATCGGTCACGCCAGCAACGACGAGATCGACCGTCACGGGATGAGCCCGGCGCTGCGGTTGGCGGCCCGCCGAGCCGTCGAGGCCCTGCCGGTGCGGCCCGACGTGCTGCTGCTCGACGGTCGGTGGGACTTCCTCTCCGGCTTCGGGACGCACAACGAGCTCGTGGTCCACGGTGACGCCCGGTCGGCATCCATCGCAGCGGCATCGATCGTCGCCAAGGTGACGCGGGACCGGCTGATGGTGACGGCCGGCGAGGAGCATCCGCCCTATGCCTTCGCGTCCAACAAGGGATACCCGTCGCCGGCCCACCGTTCGGCGCTCGCGGTGCACGGTCCCTGCCGCCTGCACCGCCGGTCGTGGGCGCCGATCGCGGCGATGGCCCAACCGTCGTTGTTCGACGGGTCGGCGGTGTCCGGTACGGCGTAGGCGGACGGTCGTGCGGCGCCCCGACGGTACGCTCGGGCGGCGTGTTCCCGACGCATGACGGCGGAGCCCGAATGAACCCCGACGACCTCGACGCCTACGAGACCGAGCTCGAGCTGTCGCTGTACCGCGAGTATCGCGACGTCGTGCGGATGTTCACCTACGTCGTCGAGACCGAGCGCCGGTTCTACCTCTGCAACCAGGTCGAGGTCACCCCGCACGAGGGCCGGGACCTGTGGTTCGAGCTGCGCCTGCGGGATGCCTGGGTGTGGGACATGTACCGGCCGGCACGGTTCATCAAGGACGTGCGCGTCCTGACCTTCCGGGACGTCAACGTCGAGGAGCTCGCCCACGACGAGGGCCACGAGCTCCCGCCGTTCGTGGAGGAGTAGCGGGTCGCCACGAGGAGGCAGTGATGGGGTTCAACGCGACGCGCCGCTATCGGGACGGCAAGTGGAACGACATCTGGCTGCTGGTCGTCGCGGTGGTCCTCGTCGGCGGCGCCGTCCTGTGGGCCATGGGCGCCTTCTAGGCAGGCGCCCTCGCTATCCACAGGCTGGCCCCGACCGGTCGTGAGCCGGCCATGTCCCACCCGTAGCGTCCCGGCATGGACGCGACCCACCGCACACGCCTGGCCGGCACCGATCTGGCCTCGGGCGCTCGGCGTCTCGGCGCGGTCGGCGAGGAGCTCGCCGCCCGGCACCTCGTCGACGACGACGGTCTCCGGCTGATCGCCCGCAACTGGCGCATCGCGGCGGGTGAGCTGCGGGGCGAGCTCGACCTGGTGGCGCTCGACGAGCCGGCCGGCACGGTCGTGGTGTGCGAGGTCAAGGCGCGGCGGGACGCCGCCCGCTTCGGGGGCGCCCTGTCGGCCGTGTCGCCGCGCAAACGCGCCAAGGTGCGGGCGTTGGCGGCCGCGTTCCTGCGCGAGGCGGACCTGCCCTACCGGCGTGTGCGCCTCGATGTCGTCGCGGTCGATCTCGGGCGCGACCCCGTGCTCCACCATGTGCTCGGCGCGCTATGACGCCGGCGGCGGAGTCGCGATGAGCGGGCCGCACGGGGTCCTGTCGGTCGTCCATGGCGTGGCCCTGGTCGGGCTCGACCCCCGCCCGGTTCGCGTCGAGTGCGCGATCGGCGCGGGCCTGCCGGGGCTGCGGCTGGTCGGGCTGCCGGACGCGGCCGTCCGGGAGGCCGCCGACCGGGTCCGCATCGCGGCGCAGCGGCAGTCGCTGAGATGGCCACAGGAACGCATCGTGGTCAACCTCGCCCCGGCCGACCTGCCCAAGATCGGCACCGGCTTCGACCTCGGTATCGCGATCGCCGTGCTCGCGGCCTCCCGCCAGGTGCCCGTCGATGCAACCGCGGGGCTGTGGGCGCTCGGCGAGCTCGGCCTCGACGGCACCGTGCGGGCGGTCCCCGGGGTGCTTCCGGCCGCTGCGGGCGCGCGTCGGGCCGGGGCCCGACGACTGCTCGTCGCCGACACGGCCGCGCCCGAGGCCGCGCTCGTCGACGACCTGGAGGTGGTGCCGGTCGGCGACCTCGGCGAGGTCGTCGCGATCCTGCGGGGGGACCGGCCGTGTCGCGATGCCGTGCCGGCGCCGACCGTGCCGCCGGCCCGCGGTCTCGACCTCGCCGACGTGCGCGGACAGGCGGTCGCCAGACGTGCGATCGAGCTCTCGGCCGCTGGTGGGCACCACGTGCTGCTCGTCGGCCCACCGGGGTGCGGCAAGACGATGCTCGCCCGTCGCCTGCACGGACTGCTGCCGCCGTTGTCCCTGGACGAGGCGCTCGAGGTCGCCGCGGTGCACTCCCTGGCCGGCGAGCGCGCCCCGGACGCACCGCTGTCGCTTGAGCCGCCGCTGCGTGAGCCGCACCACTCGGTGTCGGGGGCCGGGCTCGTGGGTGGCGGCAGCGGGATCCCACGCCCGGGAGAGCTCGCGCTCGCCCATCGCGGTGTGCTCCTGATGGACGAGCTGCTCGAGACTCCCCGGTCGATCCTGGACGCGCTCCGTCAGCCGCTCGAGCGCGGCGAGGTCACGATCACCCGGGTCCGGGCGCGCATCCGCTACCCGGCACGCGTGCTGCTGGTGGCGGCAACCAACCCGTGTCCGTGCGGCAACCTCGGCAGCCCCCTGCGGGCCTGCTCCTGCCGCCCCGACCGCATCGAGCGCTACCGCTCGCGGCTGTCGGGGCCGCTGCTGGACCGCATGGACCTCCAGGTGGAGCTGCGCCCGGTCGATCGCGAGCGGCTCGCCGGCCCACCGGACGGTGAACCGACGCAGGCCGTGTCGCGACGGGTGCTTGCCGCGCGGGGACTGGCGGCCGAGCGCTGGGGGCCGCACGGCCTGACGCGTGATGCATCGGCGGACGCGATCCGTGCCACGTGCGAGCCGGCGGCGCTGCGCCTGCTCGCGGCGGCGATCGAACAGCTGGGGTTGTCCGCGCGTGGCTTCGACCGGACCTTGCGGGTGGCCCGCACTGTCGCGGACCTGGCCGGGACGGACGTGGTCACCGCCGCGCACGTCGAGGAGGCGGTCGCCTACCGGCTGCCCGACCCGGTGGCCGTCGTATGACCGAGGAGGTGCGCCGCCGGGTCCAGGGCGCCGTGGCGCGCGTGGCCGCGGACGGCACAGATCCCGACAGCCTCCTGGCGGTGCTCGGCTGGATCGTCCAGCCGCGCCGCTCGCCCGACGCGCTGCGGCGTGCGTGCCGTGAGCTCGACGCCGAGACCCCCGAGCAGGGCCTCCGCGCGGCCGCCGGGATGCCCCGGCGTGGGCAGCTCGAGGCCGTCGAGGCCGCGGTGGGCCCCTGGCTCCGCCACGGGGTCCGTGTGGCGTTGGTCGGTGATCCCACCTACCCCGACCGTCTCGCGGCCGGCTGGCCGGACACCGACGGGCCCCCGCTGCTGGCCTGGCGCGGCGAGCCCGTGGGTGACGGCCCCGCGGTCGCGCTGGTCGGGGCGAGGCGTGCCACCGGCTATGGCGGGGCGGTCGCGTCATGGCTGTCCGAGGGCGTCGCACGCGCCGGCCTGCGCGTCGTGTCCGGCGGGGCACTCGGCATCGATGCGGCGGCCCATCGGGCGGCGCTCGACGCCGCCGGCGCCACGACGGTCGTCCTCGGCTGCGGCCATGGGGTGCCCTACCCGCGCGAGCACGCCACGGCCGGTGGTCTGTTCGACCGCGTCGTGGAGACCGGCGGCTCGCTGGTGAGCGAGCTGCTGCCGCTTCAGCGCCCACTGCCTGCGCACGTCCGCGCGCGCAACCGCATCGTCGCCGGCCTCGCCGACGCCGTCGTCGTGGTCGAGGGCGGCGCCACGTCCGGGTCGCTCGTGACCGCGTCGGCCGCCGCCGATCGCGGCGTGCCCGTGCTGGCGGTGCCCGGAGACGTCCGGGCGCCGGGCTCGGCCGCCCCCCACCGGCTCCTCGGCGAGGGCGCCGAGCCCTGCACCGGCCCCGACGACCTGCTGGCGGCCGTGGGGCGCGCCCGTTCCGTCGACTCCGGCGTGACCGATCGTGGCCGGCCGGGTGCGACCGGGCCGGTGACGGCGCTGCCGGCGCAGGTCCACAGGGTGCTGGCGGGCGCATGGCCGCGGCCGCTGCCCGTCGATGACCTCGCCGCGGCCTCGGGACTGCCCGCGGCGCTGCTGTTGGCCGCCCTCACGCGTGCGCAGCTCGTCGGCGAGGTCGCCGAGGGACCGGACGGGGTGCGGCTGCGCCGCCGTCCTGACGCTACGATGTCGTAAGAATACGGAGTGTTGTCACGCCGCACACTCTGAGGCACGGACGCAACGCTTCTTGACACAGGGAACGTGACACCTCACCCTTTGTCGGGTGCGTGTCAACCATGAGGGGCGAACACGGCGGGGCGGGGCATCCGCACCTGCCCAAACCTCGACGTCACCGGCCGTTGCGACGGCGGCGCTGCCTGCGGCCTGGGCGGGTGCGGTCGCGCTGTTCGTCGACCACCTGACGCTGGAACGGGGCCGTCGTCCCCACACCGTCGACGCCTATCGACGTGATGCCCTCGACCTCGCACGCATGTGTGCCGCATGGGGCATCGAGCACCCGGCCGAGATCGGGCTCAGCACCCTGCGGCGCTACCTCGCGGACCTCGCCGACCGCGACTATGCGCGGGCGACGGTCGCGCGCCGAGCGTCGGCGGTGCGCACGTGGTTCGCGCTGCTCCAACGCCGCGGCGTCATCGACGAGGACCCCGCGAGCCTGCTCGCCTCACCCAAGCAGGGACGCCACCTGCCCCGGGTGCTGCGCATCGACGAGGTCGAGCGGCTGCTCGAGGCACCGGATCCGGCAGCCCCACGCGGCCTGCGGGATCGTGCGCTCCTCGAGCTGCTGTACGCGAGCGGGGCGCGCGTGTCGGAGGCCTGTGGGCTCGACCTCGAGGCGCTCGATCTCGCGCAGGGGCTCGTCCGGCTCGACGGCAAGGGCGGCAAGCAGCGGCTGGTGCCCCTCGGCGAGCCGGCCTGCGATGCGATGCAGCGCTACCTCACCGCAGGCCGTCCCGCGCTCGTTGCGGGACCGACGACCAACGCGGTGCTGGTCAACACCCGGGGCGGCCGGCTCGGCACCCGTGATGCGCGGACCGCGGTGGCGGCTGCCGCGGCTGCCGTCGGCCTCGGCCACGTCACGCCCCACACGCTGCGTCACTCGTTCGCGACCCACCTGCTCGAATGCGGCGCCGACGTCCGCGTGGTCCAGGAACTGCTCGGTCACGCGTCGCTTGCGACCACCCAGCGCTACACCCACCTGTCCCGTGGTCGCCTCCGTGAGGTTCACGCGATGGCGCACCCGCGGGCGCGCGCCACGCGTCAGGAGGTCGGTCGTGGGTAGGATGCACATCGTTGACGCAGGGGACCTCGCACTTGCCGAGGACTTGCCGAGGGGGATGGAGGCGACGGTGGATCGTGAGGTCCAGGCGCTGTGGGAGCGCTACCGGGAGACCCACGACGCCGAGGTCCGAGAGCGACTCATCCTGCACTACGCCCCGCTCGTCAAGTACGTCGCGGGCCGGGTGGCCGTCGGCATGCCCTCCAACGTCGAGCATGCCGACCTCGTCTCCTACGGCATCTTCGGGCTCATGGACGCGATCGAGAAGTTCGACCTGGACAGGGGCTTCAAGTTCGAGACGTACGCGGTGACCCGTATCAAGGGCGCGATCATCGACGAGCTGCGCTCGGTGGACTGGGTGCCGCGGTCGGTCCGTGCCAAGGCGCGCAAGCTCGAGTCGGCGATCGCGCAGCTCGAGGGCGAGCTGCACCGCAGCCCCAGCGAGGAGGAGATCGCCGGCCAGCTCGGCTGGACCGTCAACGAGCTCCAGGACACGCTCGCGAAGGTATCGATGACCTCGATGGCGGCGTTGGACGAGGTGCTCGACGTCGGTGACGGGGACCGTGTCTCGCTGGTCGACACCCTCCAGGATCTGTCGGTGGAGATGCCCGAGGACTCCCTCGACGACATCGAGACCAAGCGTCTCCTCCGCGACACGCTGGGGCGGCTGACCGACCGGGAGCAGACCGTGCTCGGGCTGTACTACTTCGAGGGCATGACGCTGTCCCAGATCGGTGACGTGCTCGGCGTGACCGAGTCTCGGATCTGCCAGATCCACACCAAGGCGGTCATGAGCCTTCGCGTCAAGCTGCTCGAGCGCATCCAGGGCTGACGGCGCTCGCGGTCAGCGCATGTGGGGGTAGCGCCAGTCGGTCGGCGCCACGAACGTCTCCTTGATGCTGCGGGCGCTGACCCACCGGACGAGGTTCAGCACCGACCCTGCCTTGTCGTTGGTGCCCGACGCGCGCGCCCCGCCGAACGGCTGCTGACCCACGATCGAGCCGGTCGGCTTGTCGTTGAGGTAGATGTTGCCCGCCGCGTCACGCAGCCGATCGAGCGCCGCCGCCGCGACGCCGCGGTCGTTGGCCCACACCGCGCCCGTCAGCGCGTACGGGCTGGTGGTGTCGACCAGCTCGAGCGTGTCGTCCCAGGCCTCGTCCTCGTAGACGTACACGGTCAGGATCGGGCCGAACAGCTCCCGCTCCATCGTGTCCGACCGGGGATCGTCGGTGACGAGCACCGTCGGTTCGACGAACCAGCCGACCTCGTCGTCGGTGCCGCCGCCGACCAGCACCTCGAGCCCGTCCGCGCGGGCCCTGGCGATCGCGTCGCGGTGCTTGGTGAAGGCGTTGCCGTCGATCACGGCCCCCATGAACGTCGACAGGTCGCCGACGTCGCCCATCGAGGCGGTGATGTCCTTGGTGGTGTCGGCCAGTGCCGACCGCAGCTGCGGCCACAGCGACCGCGGCAGGTAGGCGCGGCTCGCGGCCGAGCACTTCTGGCCCTGGTACTCGAACGCGCCCCGCGTCAGGGCCACGACCAGACCGTCGACGTCCGCGCTCGGGTGGGCGACCACGAAGTCCTTGCCGCCCGACTCGCCCACGATCCGCGGATACCCGCGATAGACGTTCGCGCGCTCGCCGACCAGCCGCATG
>CAZSQF010000107.1:0-8984 GCA_964608935.1 uncultured Actinomycetota bacterium
GTCGAGACCCACGTCTCGGCGGTGCTGCGCAAGCTCCAGCTGTCCAACCGCCACGAGCTGACCGCCTGGGCAGCGGGCCGCGACCTGCTGTGACCGCCGTCACGGCGAGTCGACCCGACCGTCGCCCTCGGACCGCCCGAGCGACAGGACGTCGACGTGGCCGGGCTTCGCGGCGATCCAGCCCGCCGCGAACTTGGGAACCAGCAACCCCGCCAGCAGCCACAGCGGGAGGTCCCACCCCCCGGTGAGGTCGTGGAGCACGCCGACCGCCAACGGGCCGAGGGCCGCGATGAGGTAGCCGACGCCCTGGCTCAGCGCGGACAGGTCGGAGGTCCCCTGCGAGGTCGCGGCGCGCAGCCCGATCAGGGTCAGGGCCAGCGGGAACGCGCCGAGCCCGATGCCGAGCAGGATCGCCCACAGCATCGGGGCCGACGCAGGCGCGAGGATCAGCCCGAGATAGGCCGACAGCGACGCGAGCGTCAGCCCCACCACCCAGGGCCGCTGGTCGGGCCACCGCGCGGCCAGCTCCGGCAGGAGCACCGCGACCGGCGCGCCGATCACGACCGTGACGCCGAGCAGGAAGCCCGCGGTCGCGGGGGTCACGCCCGCATCCTGGAAGATCGACGGCAACCAGCCCATGGCGACATAGGCCTCGAGGCTCTGGAGGCCGAAGAACACCGCCAGCCCCCACGCCTGGAGGCTGCGGTGCACCGGCACGTGCGCCTGGGGCGTCGGCAGCGTCAGGCCGCCGCGCAGCGCGACGGCGCGGTCGCGGAAGATCACGAGCCACGGCACGAGCGCCACCACGACCGGCAGGGCCCAGAAGCCGAGCCCGACCCGCCAGCCACCGAAGGCGTCGGCCACGGGGACCGTGAGCGCGGCGGCCAGTGCGGTGCCGATCGACAGCGACATCGAATACAGGCCGGTGACCCGACCGACGTGGCCGGGGAACCAGCGCTTCACCGCGACGGGGACCAGCACGTTGCTGAGCGCGATGCCGACGAGAGCAACCGCGGAGGTGGCGAGCAGCATCAGCGCCGAGGTGGTGGTCGCCCGTACGGCGAGCCCGCCAGCGAGCAGCACCAGAGCCGTGACGAGCGTGCGCTCGGTCCCGAACCGGCGGCCGAGCCGTCCGGCGGCCAACCCGACCAGGCCGAAGCTGAGCACCGGCAGGGTCGTGAGCACGCCGGCGAGCGTGTCCGACATCCCGACGCCGGCCTGGACCTCCCGCAGCAGGGCGCCGATGCTGGTCACCGCCGGCCGCAGGTTCAGCGCCGTGAGCGCCACCGTCGCAGCGAGCAGCCATGACGCGGAGGTGCGTTCGTGAGGAGCGTCGTCGGGACTCACGTGACGAGGGCCCGACCCGGGCCGCCGGCGCTCACCGGTGGAGGTCGGGGTCGGACTGGGTGGCGCGCGACCGGACCGTGAAGATCGAGTCGCCGGACAGCACGCCGCTGCGACCGAACAGGCGCCCGAGCTCCCAGTTGGACAGCCCGAGCTCGGGGGTGCCGAGCGCATACTGACCGTCCACCCACCGCGTGAAGCCGTTGCCGACGAAGGGTGCCTCCGCCGTCCGCCAGGCCCGGTCGTGGTCCTCGGGGCGGTCGGACAGCACCGACAGCGAGAACCGTGGGCTGTAGCGGTTGAACAGGCCCACGGCCTCGTCGAGGTCGTCGATGACGACGAGCGTCACCTCCGGGCTGTCCTCCCACTCCCATTCGACCCCGAGCTGGGCCTCGATGAGGGTCTCGGCATGCGGCTCCTCGTGCGCTCCGTCGGCCCGGCTGATCGTCACGACGCGCTCGAAGCGCTCGGCCGGCACGTGCGCGCGGCTGCGCTCGAGGACGTGGAGCTTGGTCTCGACGCCCCGGTCGGCGCCGGCACGGTCGAGCCCGTCGAGGAACGCCGGTACGAGGTCGTCGACGCGCGAGCGCACGATGCAGCACGTGTTCAGGGTGTTGCACACCTTGCGGTCCAGGGAGCGATGGACCGCGGCGCGGAAGGCCTCGACCTCGGCGTCGTCCGTGGCCACCATCCAGGCGCCGCCGGTGCCGTGAGCCGACACCGGGTTGCCGGCCTGCTGGGCGACGGCGCTGAGCTGCCGCACGGCCTCGCCCGAGCCGCGGGCGACGGCCAGAGCCAACCGCGGGTCGCGGAACAGCGCCCACCCCGCGGCTCGCGACGGGGCATCCACGAGCGACGCCGCACCGGCCGGCAGCCCCGCCTCGTCGATGGCCGGGTCGAGCGCGTGCTCGACGATCGCCCGCGCCGTGCCGAGCGCCGCCGAGCCGATGCGGAACACCACCGTGTTGCCGGTGCGGAGCACACCACACGCGTCGGCGAACACGTTGGGCCGTCCTTCGAACACGAACGCGACGATGCCGAGGCGGTCGACGACCTGCTCGACGCTCCAGCCGTCGTGGTCGAGCCGGCGCCGGACCTGGCCGCGGACCGACGGGGCACGGGTCCAGCCTCGCAGCCCCTCGATCATGCCCGCCCGCATCTTCGCGTCGAGCACGAGCCGGGTCGTCGACACGCCCCGCTCGCGCGCGGAGGCGACGTCCGCGTCGTTGGCCGCCTCGATGGCGGCGAACGCCTCGTCGTCCTCCAACCGCCGGGCGAACGCCTCGAAGAAGGCGTCGAGCTGATCGTCGGTGACCTCGCCCATCGCCGCGAAGGCCCGGTCGGCGGCGTCCACGGCTTCCGTCGCGGCCTCGCGGGCGGCCGCGGGCACGTGGAGCAGGTCGCCACGGTCCTGGAGCACCACGAGCGCGTCGCCGGGTCGGAACGCCGCGGCGAGCTCGTCGCTCACGGACGTGACCCGGTCGCCGCCGAACACGATCGGCATGCCGGGCTCGAGGTGGTCGAGCTGCTTCGCGTCCATGGCATGCAACGCTACGGCCCGACCCCGCCGACCGCCACCCGGGCCGCCGCTACAGGCCGTGCTCCTTGGCGTAGATCGCGGCCTGCGTGCGGTCCGACACGCCGAGCTTGGCCAGCACGGCCGAGACGTGGGTCTTGACCGTCTTCGGTGCGATCACGAGCTCCTCGGCGATGGCCCGGTTGGTGCGCCCCCGGGCGATCAGCTCGAGCACCTCGCGTTCCCGCGGGGTGAGGTCCTCGAGCGGGTCGTGGCGGGTGGTCGCCAGCGACCGGACAGCCTCGGGGTCGAGGGGGAGGTCACCACGCACGGCGGCGCGGACGCCGTCCGCGATCGTGTCGGGCGCCGCGTGCTTGAGCAGGAATCCGCTCGCGCCCCCACGAACCGCCCGCCGGACGAGGTCGTCGTCGAGGAAGCTCGTCAGCACGACGACCTTGGGCGCCGCGTCACCGTCGGTGAGCTCGGGCAGCAGCGTCAACCCGTGCCGGTCGGGCAGCGCGAGGTCCAGCAGGATCACGTCCGGTCGCGTCCCGGCGGCCTGGGCCAGCGCCTCGCCGCCGGTGGCGGCCCCGCCCACCACCTCGAGGTCGTCGTGTAGGTCCAGGAAGGCCCGCAGCCCTTCGCGCACGACCGGGTGGTCGTCGACGATCAGGATCCGGACCACGGCACCTCCACCCGTACCCGCGCACCGCCGCCCGGGCGGGCGCCGAGCTGCATCGTCCCACCGAGCGCGGTCGCCCGCTCCTCGATGCTGTCGAGGCCGACGCCCCGCGTGATCGTGGCGGGGAACCCGACCCCGTCGTCCTCGACGAGCACGACGAGGCGATCCCCTTCGCGCCCCACGCGCAGCCACACGTCGGCGGCGTCGGCGTGCTTCAGCGCGTTGTGCACCGCCGCCTGGGCGATGCGCCAGGCCGCCTCGGCGACGTCGCCCGGGAGGGCGACGCTCCCTTCGGTCGCCGGCGTCCCGATGTCGTCGCCGGCGTCGAGGTGGACACGGACCGGACCGCTGACGCGCTCCACGAGCCGGCGGAGGGCCGGCCCGAGCCCCTGGTCGAGATCCGCCGAGCGCAACAGCTCCACCAGGCCGCGCAGCTCGTCGAGGGACTGTTCGACCAGCTGCGCCCCGCGGTCGAGGGACGCGGCGGTGCGTTCGTCGTCCCCGCCCTCGCGCGCGACCCGCAGGGCGAGGTGGGCGCCGAAGAGCAGTTGGGTCACCGAGTCGTGGATGTCGCGCGCCACCCGGTTGCGCTCCTCGAGCGCGGCGGTGTGCTGGGCCTCGACCCGTCGCTGCGCGGTGGCCTGCGCGCGTTCGTACGCGGTGCCGAGCTGCCGTCCGACCGCGGTGAGCAGTGCGAGCGTCTCGTCGTCGTAGTGCTGGTCGCCGGGGCCGGCGAGGTTGAGGATCCCCACCGGACCCTCGCGGCCCTCGAGCGGCACCGACGCGTGCACGGTCATGGCCCGCGTGTCGTGACCGGCCCGTTCGGCGTCCGCGAGCCGGCTGCACGTGACCATGTTGATGCCACGATCGAGCGCGCCGCGCCGGAACCGACCCATGCATTCGCACGAGCCATCGCGCAGGTGGCGTTGGCCGTCCGCCTCGAGTCCCGGGGGCAGCCGGGTCCACGCCGCCAGGCGGAAGCTGGAGTAATGGACGTCGCCGTGCTCGATGCGCGCGAGGAACACCCAGCCCGCCCGGGCGCCGGTGAGCACGGCGAGCCGCTCCAGGGCCTCGCGGAGTGCATCGCGGAACAGCGGCGCACGGTTGAGCACCTCACCGATGGCGTTGAGGGTCTCGAGGTGCGCGAGGCGGGTGCGGACGTCCACGGCGCCAAGGCTATCCGCCGCCCCGGCGACGCAGATCTGCGCATCCGGGCGGTCGGATCGGGCAACATGCGCGCCACAGCCTGCGCCCGTCCAGGCGCGGCGTCAGGGACGAACGGGTCGAGACGGGCCCGGACGGACGCTGGCCCACATGCCCCGATCCGAAGGTGCCCGCCCGACATGAGCCCCGACCGACCTGCACTCCGCATCGGTGAGGTGTCGCGCCGCACCGGTGTCGGCGTCCCGACGCTACGGGCCTGGGAGCGGCGGTACGGACTGTTGTCGCCGGCCCGGACCGACGGTGGCCACCGGCTCTACCGTGAACGCGACGTCGCGCACGTCCGGGCGATGCAACGCCTGCTCGACGACGGCTGGTCCGCCGGTGCCGCAGCGCGCCAGGTGCTGCGTGAGCCTCCCGCCGCGACCGGCCCTGTGGCGCCCGAGCCGACCGCGGCGGACCGCGAGGCCGCGGCGGTCCTCGTCACGAGGCTGGAGGACGCGATCGATGCGTTCGACGCCGGTGCGGCCGACGAGGCCCTCGACGACGTGCTGGCCCGCCTCGAGGTGCCGAGGGCACTGGACGAGGTCGTCCTGCCGGTGCTGCGCCGCGTCGGGGACGGCTGGGAGGACGACCCCCGGGTCATCGCACGCGAGCACTTCGCGACCAACACCCTGCGCCCCCGGCTCCAACGGCTCCTCCGGACCTCGGGGCGGCGGGGGACCCGGACACTGCTGGCGGCGGCTCCGGAGCACGAGGAGCACGATCTGGGGCTGCTGGCCGGCGCGGTCGTGGCCGCCGGCGCGGGGTGGGGGGTCCACTACCTCGGTCCCCGAACACCGGTCGAGGCGATGCAGCGGGCGGTCGCCGACCTCCGGCCGGACGTCGTGCTGATCGGGGCCGTGTCACGGGACCCGGCCGAGGCGTGGCTCGCCGCGGCGCCCGACTTCGGCGTCGCGGCGGTGGTGCTGGGCGGCGAGGGCTTCACGACCGACGACGTGGGTCGGATCCCGAACGCCCTCCGGCACACCGGCAGCATCCGCGACCTGGCAGACGTGCTCGAGCGGGCACTGACGCTGGCCGGCGCTAGCGAGTGATCCGGAACTTGATCCGGACGTGGGTGTGGTACTCGGAGATCTCGCCGTCGGCGACCACGGCCGAGGTGTCGAGCACCGTGAACCCCTCGACGCCGCGCAGGGTCTTGGTGGCCTCGTCCAGCGCCTTGTGCGCGGCGTCGCGCCACGACTCGGTCGACACGCCCACGAGATCGATGGTCTTGATCACCGCCACGGGAATCCTCCTCGCCGCCCGCCAGGGCGCGGAGCGTAGCCCGATGGCTGCTCAGCGCAGGTACATGGTCACGGTGAACCCGATGACCATGCCGATCGCCGCGACGCCCGCGGCCGGCATGCCGAGCCGGCTTCCCTTGACGTGGGCCACGAGCCCGAACGCCATGCCCAGCGGTCCGGCGACCACCGCGAGGTTGGTGACGACGGCGACGACACCGAGCGCGACGGCGACCAGTGCCAGCGGCGTCGCGAACCTCGGGGACGCCTCCACCGGGGCGAAGGGGTCGCGATCGTCGTCGCTCACCACGGACCCCTCGACGTGGACGGCCTCGGCCCGGCCCGCGGCCGATGCGACGAGACTACCGACCGCGCCTATCCCGTCGGCGACACGAAGGCCGGCGATTCGAGGATGATCTGTGGGACCCCGTCGCGGTCGCGCACCCTGCCCCTCACGCACACCTCGATGCCGTCGAACATGACCTCCGGGGGCTGGTCGAACCTCGCGCGCACGTCGTCGTAGACGACCGCGTCGAAGCGGTCGGGGTCCGGGTGGGGCCGGCCGAGATTGAGGAACGTCGGCGACCCTCCGAGGTCGGGCTCGTAGGCGGTCGCCACCACTGGGCCGGCTACCGCCGCGCGCTCCCCCACGGCCGTTGCCGCCTCGTGCCAGGCCAGGGGTGCGTCACACGTCGACACCGGACCGGCGTCGGGGGCACCGCCGAGAACGCGGCCGAGACCGAGCCCGACACCGAGCAGAACCGCGACCGTGACCCCGAGGATGGTCCCGAGGATGGTGCGTGCTCGCGTTCGGCCCATGCCGGCCACGGTAGGCCGTCACGCCGTCAGCACGCGCAGCGCCGAGCGAGCGGCGTGGTAGCCGCATAGGCCGTGGGCACCGGCCCCCGGGGGGGTCGCGCTCGAACACAGAAAGACCCCGGGGATGGCCGTCGCGTAGGGGTCGGGGGACAGCCGCGGGCGGGCCACCAGCCGCCACGGGTCGGTGGAGCCGCCGGCGATGTCCCCGCCGACGTAGCCAGGGTTGTGGGCCTCGAGGTCGGCGGGCGTGGCGACGTTGCGTGCGACGACCCGGTCGGCGAACCCCGGGGCGAACCGCTCGATCTGGCGCTCGATCACCGCGGTCGCGTCGCCGTCATAGGCATGCGGCACGTGGGCGTAGACCCAGAACGGCACGACGTCGCCGACCGCCCGCCCCGGGTCGGCGAGGTGCTGCTGGGCCGCGATGAGGTAGGGCCGCTCGGGCAACCGGCCGTCGTGGATCTGCCGCTCGGCGGCGACGATCTCGTCGAACCCGCCCGCGAGGTGGAGCGTGCCGGCCCGGTGGCCGGCGTCGGCGGTCCAGGGGACGCCGCCGCGCACGGCGTAGTCGAGCTTGAAGGCCGCGGGGCCGTGGCGCCAGGACGCGGCCCTGCGGCGGGCGCGCTCGGGCAGGTGATCACCGGCGATCGCGGCCAGCTGGCGAGGCGTGAGGTCGAGCAGCGCGACACGGCTCTTGGGCAGCTCGCGCAGATCCCGCACCTCGACGCCACAGTGGATCTCACCGCCCAGCTCCTCGAGCAGCGCGCACAGCGCTCGGGCGATCGCCTGCGACCCTCCCTTGGCGACTGGCCAGCCGTGGGCGTGCCCGGCCGCGATCATGACGGTGCCCACGGAGGCGGTCAGCGGGCGGTGGAGCGGCTGGATGACGTGAGCCGCGATGCCGGCGAACAGCGCCCGGGCCGCGTCGGTGCGGAACCGCCGCGCGACCACCGTGGCCGGCAGGGTCGACAGGAGCCCGGCCGGGACCGTCGTCGCCAGCCGTCGCGGGATCCGCACGACCGGACCCAACAGGTCTGCTGCGAGGTCATCGAAGCGTTCGGCCGAACGTCCGAACAGCCGGCGCCACGTCGGTCCGTCCTCGCCGAGTCCCGCCACGGTGGCGTCCAGATCGCGCCAGACGACCGCTGCGGTGCCGTCATCGAGCGGATGCGCGACCGCGATCTCGGGGTGGCACCACTCCAGCCCGTGGCGGCGCAGCGGCAGGCTGCGCAGGAAGGGCGACGCGGCGCCGAACGGGTGAACGGCCGAGCACAGGTCGTGGACCAGGCCGGGAACCGTCAGGGTGTCGCTCGATCGGGTCCCGCCGCCGGGCTCGGCGGCTGCCTCGAGGACGGTGACGCGGAACCCCTGCCGAGCGAGCGCAACGGCGGCGGCGAGCCCGTTCGGGCCGGCGCCGACGACGACGGCATCTGTCCGGGTCACGCGACGGTCCTCGGTCGGGTGGGGTGGGGCATCCTGCCGCACGCGCCCCCGTCGAGCGAGTCGGCTGCTCGCCGCCGGCCGGGTGAGATCCCCGTGGTTGTGGACAGACGGGGCGCCGAGGGACCACACTGCGGGGTCCGATGCCTGCCTACACGGAAGAAGGGGCACCGTGTCCACGCCATCCGCACCACCTCCGGGCAATGACCCGGAGCGCGACGACTCCAGCGGCGACAGCGCGCCCGGCGCAGCCTCGAACGACCAGCCCGACGCCGGCGGCGCTCCCGTGTGGGGTCAGACCCCGGGCAGCGGGGGTGGCACCCCACCACCTGCGGGAGGGGGTGCGCAAGCCGGGGGAGGCACGGGCTTGGAGCCCAACGTCGCCGCGCTGCTGAGCTACGTGCTCGGCTGGGTGACGGGCCTGATCTTCTTCATCATCGAGAAGGACGACGACGAGGTCCGCTTCCACGCGGCACAATCGATCGTCGTCTTCGGCGGGCTCACCGTCCTCAGCACGATCCTGTGGTCGTTGGTGGTGATCCCGTTCCTGGGGCTGATCTTCCTGGTCGTCGCCCCGCTGGTGTCGCTGGCCAGCTTCATCCTGTGGATCTACCTCATGATCCAGGGCTACCAGCTCAACCACGTCAAGATCCCGATCGCCGGCAACTTCGCCGAGCAGCTCGCGGGCAAGCAGTTCTGATCGCGACTAGGCCGTCGTGGTCGTGACCTGGTCCGG
>CAZSQF010000108.1:0-8949 GCA_964608935.1 uncultured Actinomycetota bacterium
GCCGAGGACGCCCACCGCATGGGCATGGTCAACGCCGTCGTCGACCACGATCGGCTCGAGCAGGTGGCGCTCGACTGGGCCGCCAAGGTCAATGCCAAGAGCCCCACCGCGACCCGGATGCTGAAGTTCGCGCTCAACCTCACCGACGACGGGCTCGTCGGGCAGCAGGTGTTCGCCGGCGAGGCGACGCGGTTGGCCTACATGACCGACGAGGCGGCCGAGGGGCGCGACGCCTTCCTCGACAAACGCCCCCCCGACTGGTCACCCTTCCCCCATCACTATTGATGAAGCCCGGGTCATGGCCGTGAACCCGTACGTGGAGGCGGCGCGGCCGCGGACGTTGCCGGCCGCCGTCACGCCGGTCGTCGTGGGCACCGCCGCCGCCCAGGCGGCACCGCACGCCGTCTCGTGGGTCCGCTTCGGGCTCGCGCTCGTGGTCGCGCTCGCGCTCCAGGTCGCGGTCAACTACGCCAACGACTGGTTCGACGCGGTCAAGGGCGTGGACACCCCCGAAAGGGTGGGGCCGCGGCGGGCCGTCGCGAGCGGGCTCGTGACCGTCGCCGCGATGCGCACGGCCACCTTCGCCACCATCGGCGTCGCCGCCGCCGCCGGCCTCGCGCTGGCGTGGCTCGCCGGCTGGGAGCTCGCGGTCGTGGGGGTCGTCGCGATCCTGGCCGCGCTCGGCTACTCCGGCGGCGGAAGGCCCTACGCGTCCCGCGGGCTCGGGGAGGTGAGCGTGTTCATCTTCTTCGGGCTGGTCGCCACGATCGGGTCCCAGTACGTGCAGGACGAGCGCCTGCACCCGGTCGCGGCGGCCGCGGCGGTGCAGGTCGGGCTCGTCGCGGTCGCGCTGCTTGTGGTCAACAACCTGCGCGACATTCCCACCGACGCGCACGCCGGCAAGCGGACGCTCGCCGTCCGGATCGGCGAGGCCGGCACCCGTCGGCTGTTCGTGGGCCTTGTCGGCGTCGCCATCGTGTGGACCGGGGTGATCGCCGTGGTCGCCGGGTCGGCGTGGCCGCTCACGGCCCTGGTCGCGGCCCCGGTCGGGATCCTGGCCGCGCTGGACGTGCGGCGTGCCGCCCTCGGCCCAGACCTGATCCGGGCGCTCGAGAAGACCGGACGCTTCCACCTCCTCCAGGGGGTGGCGCTCGCCGCCGGACTCCTCGCGGGGTCGCGGTGACGGAGGTGACGCGGCTCGTGCCGTTCCGGGTCCGCATGCGGACCCGCTTCAGGGGCGTCGACGAACGCACCGGCGTGCTCCTCCGGGGCCCCGCCGGCTGGGGTGAGTTCTCGCCGTTCCCCGAATACGGACCGGCGTACGCCAGCCGGTGGCTCGCGGCCGCCCAGTCGGCGGCGGTCGACCCCTTCCCCCCGGCCGTGCGGGACCACGTCCCGGTCAACACGACGGTTCCGGCGGTCGGGCCGGGAGCGGCGCACGACCTCGTGGCGGCGTCCGGCTGCCGGACCGCCAAGGTGAAGGTCGGCGAACCGGGCCAGGATCTCGCCGCCGACGTCGAGCGGGTCGCCGCTGTCCGCGACGCTCTCGGCACCGCCGGCGCGATCCGGGTCGACGCCAACGGCGCCTGGGACGTCGAGACCGCGGTCCTGTCGATCCGCCGCCTCGCTGCGGCCGCCGGCGGGCTCGAGTACGTCGAGCAGCCTTGCCGCACGCTCGAGGAGCTGCGCGAGGTCCGGGGCCGCGTCGAGGTCGCGCTCGCGGCGGACGAGTCGGTGCGGACCGCCGCCGACCCGCTGCGGGTGGCCGGACTCGATGCTGCCGACGTGATCGTCGTCAAGGTGCAGCCCCTGGGTGGCGTGCACCGCGCGCTGGAGGTCGTGGAGGCGGCGCGACTGCCGGCGGTCGTGTCGTCCGCGCTCGAGACCTCCGTCGGGCTCGCCGCCGGTGTGGCCCTGGCTGCCGCCCTGTCCGACCTGCCGTACGCCTGCGGCCTCGGGACCGGCACCCTGCTCGCCGAGGACGTGACGCTGGATCCCCTGCTGCCCGAGGAGGATGGCCGGATCGCCGTCCGGCGCGTGACGCCCGATCCCGCCCTGCTCGACCAGGTCTCGGCGCCTCCCGACCTGGCGGCGGACCTGCTGAGCCGGATGGAGTCCGCCACCGACCACCTGCGTCCGGAGCCGTGATGCCTGCCGAGAACCCGTCCCGCGCCCAGGCGCTCGTGCTCGTCGACGAGCTCGTGCGGTGCGGGATCACCGACGCCGTGCTGGCCCCCGGCTCGCGGTCCGCCGCGCTGGCGATGGCGTTCCACGACGACGATCGCGTGCGGCTGCACGTCGAGATCGACGAGCGGTCGGCCGGCTTCCTGGCCATCGGCCTCGTCCGTGCGAGCGCCCGTCCGGTCGCCGTGCTCACGACGTCCGGCTCGGCGGTCGCGAACCTCCACCCGGCGGTGGTCGAGGCCGACGCCGGCCACGTCCCCCTGGTCGTCATGAGCGCTGACCGGCCGCCCGAGCTGCGCCACACCGGCGCGAACCAGACCATCGTCCAGCCCGGCATCTTCGGCGTCGCGATCCGGTTCGGGGTCGACCTCGGCGTCGCCGAGGATCGGCCCGGCGCCGTGGCCTACTGGCGTGCCACCGCCAGCCGCCTGGTCGCCGAGGCGAACGGGCTGTCGGGCGCCCCGGGTCCCGTGCACCTGAACCTGCCCTTCCGCGAGCCGACGGTGCCGTTGGCCGACGACGGCCGAGCACCCGCGGCTGCCCCGTTCGCTCAACCGCTCGACGGGCGGGCGGACGGGCGGCCGTGGGTGGACGTCCACCGCGCGCCCCGCCGCGCGCACGATGTCGTGCTGGACGCACTCGTCGAGCGGATCGGCGCCACCGATCGCGGGCTCGTCGTCGTCGGCCAGACCACGGCCTCGCCGGACGCGGTCCACGAGCTGGCGCACGCGGCCGGCTGGCCGGTGCTGGCTGAGCCGACGTCGAACGCGCGTCGCGGCGAGCTCGCTCTGGCGTGCGGGCACCACCTCGCCGGCCATGACGCGTTCGCGCGTGCCCACCGGCCCGCGCTGATCGTGCAGATCGGCCGCACCGGACTGTCGGCGCAGCTCCCGCGGCTGCTCGGCCCCGCCGTCGGCCACATCCTGATCGACCCGGATGGCGCGTGGCACGACCCCGAACGGACCGTCTCCGACCTCGTCGTGGCGGACGTCGACGCCACCTGCGCCGGGCTCGCGAGCCGGCTCGTCGCGCCGGACCGGCCTGCCTGGGTCGACGCGTGGCGGCGGGCGGACGCGGCCGTCCGGGCGGCGATGGACCGCCTGCTCGACGAGGAGGCGGCCCCCACCGAGCCCCGCACCGCGCGCGACGTCGGCGCCGCCGTGCCCGACGGTGCCGCGCTGGTCGTGGCGTCGTCGATGCCGGTCCGGGACCTGCACGGTCATCTCGCCCCGCGCGACGGGCTGACGGTGGTGGCCAACCGGGGGGCGTCGGGCATCGACGGCACTGTGTCGACCGCCCTCGGCGTCGCGCTGGGCCACGACGGCCCGACCGTCGCGCTCGTCGGCGACCTCGCCCTGCTGCACGACGCGAACGGCTTCTTGCTGTCAGCTGACGCTGCCGGCGTCGACGCGACCTTCGTGGTAATCGACAACGACGGCGGCGGGATCTTCTCGTTCCTGCCGCAGGCGCGGTTCCCGGGCTCGTTCGAACGCGTCTTCGGCACCCCGCACGGCCGCGACCTCGCCGAACTGGCGCGGCTGCACCGGCTCGGCTACCGCCATGTCGAGCGGGCCGCCGACCTGCCCCGCGCCGTCGACGACGGCCTGCGGGCGGGTGGGCTGCAGCTCGTGCACGTCCGCACGGATCGAGCCGCCAACGTCGCACTCCACCAACGCCTCGCCGCGGCAGCGGCGGCGGCGCTCGACCAGCTCGTGTGACCGGTCACAGCCCCTCGCCGAGGACGGCCTGCATCGCCAGGAGCTTGAGGCGTGTCTCCTCGAGCTCGGCCTCGGGGAGCGACCCTGCCACCACCCCGACGCCGGCGAACAGCCGCGCCCGCGCGCCGGCGAGCTCCGCGCACCGCAGCGCGAGGCCCCATTCGCCGTCGCCGCCGGCGTCGGTCCAGCCGACCGGCGCGGCGTAGCGGCCGCGATCCATGCCCTCGAGCTCGTGGATCGTCGCGATGGCGGCGTGCCGGGGGGTGCCGCCGACGGCGGCCGTGGGATGCAGGGCGCCCACGACGTCGAGCGACGTGAGCGGGCGCGCGAGCCGTCCCTCGAACGTGGTGGCGAGATGCTGGACGTTGTCCAGCCGGAGCAGCCGCGGCTTCGGGTCGCACGTCAGCTCGACGCACCGCGGGGCGAGCACGTCCGACACCGAGTCGGCCGCCAGCCGGTGCTCGCGCTGGTCCTTGTCGGAGTCGAGCAGCGCCGTACCGAGGGCGGCGTCGTCGTCCGGGTCGTCGCTGCGCCCCGTGGTGCCCGCCAGGACCCGCGACACGACGCGGTCGCCGTCGAGGTGGAGCAGCAGCTCGGGCGTGGCGCCGACGAGCCCCTCCATGACGAAGGTGTGGCAGCGCGGGAAGCGATGGGCCAGCCGCCGCGCGACGTCCAGGGCGTCGAAGGGCTCCCGTGACCACACGGCGAGATCCCGGGCCAGCACGACCTTGTCGAGGCTCCCGGCCTCGATGCGCTCGATGGCGGTGGCCACGGCCTCGAGCCAGCGCAGGTCCGGGTTCGACGACCCCGCGTACCGGGGACGGTCGCGGCGGGGCGGGTCCGGCGGGGTCGGCGACGGGTCCGGCGGTCGTGCGGCGGCCCCGGCCGGGTCGATGCGGGTCAGCCAGGTGGTGCCGTCGCGGCGTCCGACCACGACCCGGGGCACGATCAGGAACGATCCGACGGCGGCGTCGTCGAACGTGAACGACCCCAGACCGACCAGCCCGGTCCCCGGCAGCGACACCTCGTCGTCGACCTCGGCCCGTGCCGCCAGGTGCTCGAGGCGGCTCCGCGTCGCGGCGAAGCGATCCGGGCCGGGGTCGGGCTCCAGCCGGGCGGCGGTTCCCCAGGCGACGAGCCCCTCGCCCTCGCGGATCCACGCGACGGGGTCGGGCACGGGGATCAGGTCGGTCAGGGGTCGGCCGTCGTCCAGGGGCCGGGTGACGACTCGCAGCGTCACGCGTCGGTCCCTCCGTCGGCCTCCGCCGCGATGCGCTCGGCGGCCTCGGCGAGCAGCCGACGGCGCAGGTGGTGGGCGACCAGCCGCTCGGTGGCCGGGAGCATGTCACGGTAGGCCGTGACCAGGCGTGTCGCGGCCTCGTCCTCGGAGCTCGCGCTGCCGCGGACCGGGTCGCGGACGAAGCGCAGGAAGGCCTCCACCGCGTGCCCGGCGATCTCCTGCACCGCGGCATCGGTGCGACGGGCGAGATCGAGCAGCTCCCCCAACGGCAGCCCGGCCTCGATCAGCGTGAGCCCCGCCCGGACCGCGGCGGCGTCCGCGCGCGAGTAGCGGGTGGTCCCGTCGGCGTCGACGTGATGCGGCAGCAGCAGGCCGGCCCGCGCGACCGACTCCAGCAGCGTCCGGGTCGCCCCCACCTCGGCGGCCAGGTCGTCGAGGTCGAAGGGTGCGTCCTCGTCGTCGGCGACGGCGGACGCGAGCGCGGCGTCGGATCGATCCAGCCGCGGGTCGTGCGATGGCGTGTCGGGCATCCGGGCACCGGTCGGCGGGCCGCAGGGCGGCGCGGTTCGGGACCGACCAGGCTAACGGGGGTGGCGCGGAGGCTCGGTGTCGCTCAGCGGCTCGAGCGGCGCCGGCGGCTGCGCCCGGATCGCCCGACCTGCGCGCCGCTGGCCGTGAAGTTGCTCACGTCGAGCGTCGCACGTCGTCTGCGGCCCCGCTCCTCCGGCTCGTCCCCGCCCGGGGGCGGAGGCGGGTCGGCGGCAACCGGTTCGTCGCCGTCGGGCTCGGGCTCGGGGTGGGCATTCGCCAGTGCGGCCACGTCCGCGAGGGCCGACGATCGGTCGCTCGGCGGCACGGGCGCGGGGGCCGGCTGCGGGGGCTCGGGCGGGGTCGAGGTGAACAGCGCGTCGAGGTCGTCGAGGTGATCGTTGCCGTCGCCGTCCGTCGGCCCGGTCGGCGCGGGCGGCGGTGGCGGGTCGGCCGGGGGCTGCGGGATGTCGGCGTGTCCGTTGCCGTTGGTGGACATCGCGTGCACGGCGGCCTCCAGGGCGGTGAGATCCTCGGTCTGTTCGGTGGGCGACGACGGTGTCGCAGCCGGCGAGTGGGCGTTCGCGTGCCCGTTGGTGGCCACGTCGGCAGGCTCGCTCGGCGCGGGGGCGTGGTCGGCGGGCGGGGAGTCGTCCCCGATCGTGTGCAGCTCGCGGAGCAGGTCGTCCGGGCCGATCTGCTCGGTCGCCGCGGGTGATACGTCCGCGCCGGGGGCGGCCGGCGGGCGGATCGCCCGCGGTGCCGCGTCCTCGGGCGCGTCCTCGACCTTCACGTCGACGCGCCCCACCCACGGCTCGGGCTCGTCGGGATGGGGCGTGGCCGACCCGATGGCGCCGTCGATGCGCTGGCCGGCACTGCCGACGTGGTGGCCCTCCGGGCACAGGCCGGACGGATCGACGACCACGCCATTGCCGCAGTCGATGCAGTGGACTCGGGACACGGCGGTGCTCCTCGGGCTTGGCTCGGTCACGCCCGCGGCACGTGAGGGTGTCGCTAGCCTCGGTGCCGGCGGGTCACACCTATGGTGTCGGCACGTCACCCCCGACCGTTGAGCCCCAACCGCACGGAGCGCACTGGGTGACCACGCGCTCCCGCACACGAGCCGTCGAGGCCGCGTGACCGCTTCCCGCCCCGTAGCCGACTCCCTGCCGTCCGCCGGCCGCCACGGCAAGGATGCTGCCGCGGTGCAGGCGATGTTCGACCGGGTCGCGCCGCGCTACGACCTCGCCAACACCGCCCTGTCGTTCGGCCAGGACGCGCACTGGCGACGGGTCACGGCGGGTGCCGCGCGCCCGGCGGGAGCACGGGTGCTGGACGTGGCCGCCGGCCCCGGCAACGTGGCGCGCGAGCTGGCCGCTCGAGGAGCCGAGCAGGTCACCGCGCTCGACCTGTCCTTCAACATGCTCGCCGTCGGGGCGCGGCGGGGCCGGTCGCGCATCACGTGGGTCAACGGCGACGCGCAGCGCCTGCCGTTCGCTGCCGCGACCTTCGACGCCGTCACGATCTCGTTCGGGCTGCGCAACGTCCCGGATCCCCAGCTGGCGCTCGAGGAGTTCGGCCGCGTGACGCGGCCGGGTGGCCGGTTGGTGGTGTGCGAGTTCGCGGCACCGACGTGGCCGCCGTTCCGCGCGGTCTACCGGCGCTACCTCGTGGCCCTGCTCCCGCAGCTGGCCAAGGTGGTGTCGTCGTCCGCGCCGGCGTACCGCTACCTGGCCGAGTCGATCCTGGCCTGGCCGGATCGCCGCACGGTGGCCGGCTGGATCGAGGCGGCGGGCTACGGCGCGGTGCGGGTCAGGGACCTCTCCGGGGGAATCGTGGCCGTCCACCGCGGTCTGCGCAGCTAGCGGGACCCGCGTCCGGTCGGGAGGACTAGACTCGTGGCTCGTGAAAAGCTTCACGAAGACTGGGAACCGCTAGCGTCCCGAGGGTCACGGCAGCCACACCACCGCCGAGGAGGCACGCGATGGCGAGCGCTTCCCCCGTTGCCCTGAGCACGGTGGAGCGAGCCGACGTCGTGGTGGTCGGGGCCGGCCCCGGCGGTGCCGCCGCTGCGGCCCACCTGGCGTCCCGTGGCCGCGACGTCGTCCTGCTCGAGAAGGATCGCTTCCCGCGCGACAAGGTGTGCGGGGACGGACTCACCCCCCGCGTCATCAAGGAGCTCCTCGGCATGGGGCTGGTCGACGAGGCACACGGTCGCGTCACTGGCTGGGCGGTGCAGAAGGGGCTCCGAATCCATGGGGGGCACACCGTCATGGAGCTGCCGTGGCCCGAGCTCGACGACTTCCCCGGCTGGGGCGGGACCGCCACACGGCGGGTGTTCGACGACACGATCGCACGGAGCGCCCAGGCCCGCGGGGCCGCGCTCCACGAAGGCGTGACCGTCACCGGCCCGTGCTGGCGCGACGCCACGCAGCAGCGGGTCGCCGGCGTGCAGTGGCGGGACGCCGGCGGTCGTGAGGGCGAGGTGCGCGCACCCGTGGTGATCGCGGCCGACGGCGCCAGCGGCAGCCTCGGTCGGGCCCTCGGGCTGCGCCGGCGCGACGACCGCCCGATGGCCGTCGCTGCGCGGACCTACTACCGCTCGGACCGGTCCAAGGACGAGTGGATCAGCTCGTTCCTCGACCTCCGCGACGGGGAGGGCGACCTCCTGTCGGGCTATGGCTGGGTGTTCCCGCTCGACGACGGGACCATCAACGTCGGCGCCGGCCTGCTGTCCACCTCGAAGGAGTTCCGTGGCGTCGGCTACCGCCGGCTGCTGCAGGCGTGGGCCGGGGGGCTCGCCGCCGACTGGGGCACCACCGAGGCAGCCCGCACCGACGTGATCCGATCCGGGCCGATCCCGATGGGCTTCAACCGCACGCCGCTGCACCAGGGCGGCGTGCTGCTGGTGGGCGACAGCGCCGGCATGGTCAACCCCTTCAACGGCGAGGGCATCTCGTACGCCATGGAGGCCGCCCGGCTGGCCGCCGACGTGACCGACCACGCGCTCACGACGCGGCGGACCGCCGACCTCGACGCCTACGACCGCGAGCTGCGACGGCGGTGGGGCGGCTACTACACCCTGGGCAAGGCCTTCGCCGAGCTCGTCGGCGACCCGCGCGTCATGCATGTGTGCACCGAGTACGGCATGCCGGTCCGGCCGCTGATGGAGCTGGTGCTCAAGCTCATGGCCCACCTCACCGACCGACGCCCCACCGATGCCAAGGACGTGATCATCAACACCCTCCCGCGGATGGCACCGGCGGCATGACGCCGGCG
>CAZSQF010000109.1:0-8913 GCA_964608935.1 uncultured Actinomycetota bacterium
GAGGCGGCGTTGCGCGGGTTCATGAACGCCTCCTCGCCACGCTCGATCCGGGCGGCGTTCATCTCCTCGAAGGCCTCGAGCGGGTAGTACACCTCGCCGCGCACCTCGAGCAGCGCCGGCGCGTCGTCGACAGCGAGCCGGTAGGGGATGTCGTCGATGGTGAGGATCTGGGCGGTGACGTCCTCGCCGACGACGCCGTTGCCGCGGGTCGCCCCGGTGGCCAGGACCCCGTCGCGGTAGACGAGGTTGATGCCGACGCCGTCGATCTTGAGCTCGCACACGAACCGGACGTCGTCGGCGTCCTCCCCGAGCCCGCGCCGGACCCGGTCGGCCCAGGCCTCGAGCTCCTCGCGCGAGAACGCGTTGTCGAGCGAGAGCATGGGCACGACGTGCTCGAACGGCGGGAAGGCCGTGTCGGGCGGGGCTCCGACCTGCTGGGTCGGCGAGGTGGGGGTGCGCAGCTCGGGGTGGGCCGCCTCGATCGATTCGAGCTCGCGCAACAGCTGGTCGAACTCGGCGTCGGAGACCGGTGGGTCGGACAGCACGAAGTAGCGGTAACGGGCGTCGCGGATCGCCCGTGCCAGCTCGTCGTGTCGCTGGCGCGCGCTGGCGAGATCGGTCGGGGTGTCGGCCACCGTGTTCCGCTCCGGCGAGGTCGAGGCGCCGTCGGAGGCTACTCCGCCGGCGTCGTGGGGCTCACGACCGCGTCGAGCTCGATCTCGACCACCCACCGAGGGTCGACGAGCCCGGCGACGACCACCATCGTCGCCGCCGGCCGCGCATGGCCCACGGCCCGGGCGTGCGCCCGACCGACCGCGTCGGCGATGTCGGCGTCGGTGACGTACATGCGGGTGCGCACGACGTCGTCGAGGGACGCCCCGGCATCGCGCAGGGCGTCCCCTGCGATCGCGAAGCAGCGGTCGGCCTGCACCTCGGGGTCGGGATCGCACAAGCCGTCCGGCCAGATCGGCCCGGTGCCGGCGACGTGGACGCGGTCACCGACACGCACGGCGCGGCTGAAGCCGAACCGGTCCTCGTAGGGGGATCCGGAACGGACCTGCTGACGGTGCATCGTTCGCCTCCTCGTCCGACGGGTCGGCATGCGGGTCGGCAGCGTGGGCACACGCGGGCCGACGGACAGCCAGGCACGCCTCGACGGCCCGGACCGTCGACCCGGGCCTCGGGGCAGCGTCGTCACGGCGGCGGCCGAAGCACGGGCCGGCGGTCATCGGTCCAGTGGATCGTCCAGCCGCGTTGGTCGTAGCAGCGGTGATGATGCCGGCAGCCGAGGGCCGCCGTGTCGAGACCGAGCCGTCCCTGCAACCGGTAGGGCGTCCCGAGGTGCATCGTGTCGCACCAGCCCGCCGGGACGTCGCAGCCCTCGGCGATGCATCCCCCGTCGCGGACGAGCAGGGAGCGCCACAACCCCGCGGGAACGGTGCGGACCTCCTCGCCGGCCTCCACCGGGGCGCCGTCGGGGTCGACCAGGAGCCGCGACACGGCCGCGTCCGCCAGGAGCTGGCGGATCTCGCTGAACGGCAGCGGACCCAGCCACCTGGACTCGACCACGCCGGCTCCCTCGAGGATGGCCTGGTACGGGACCGTCACCACCACGTGGGGCCGCGCGCCGTGCTGCGCGGGCGCCTCGTCGCCACGCAGCGCAGCACGGGCCATCTCGACGATCGCGTCGGCGGTCCGTTGCTCGGCGGTGCGGCGCTCGCCGGGCGCGTCGGGCATGCGGAACGCGTCGACGGCAGTGGCGACGATCTCGCCGTCGATCCCCGCCCACTGGCCCGACAACGCCAGCATCCCGTCGTCGGTCGCGGCCATCGAGGCGCGACGCCGACCATGACGCCGGTCCTCGCACTGGCTCGCCGCTGAGGGGCCGAGCTCGGCGAGCAGTCGCCGGCAGGTGCGTCCGAAGGTGACCGCGTCCTCGTGCTCGGCCGCCTCGAGCAGGAGCCGCTGCGCCCGGGCGCGGGCGTCGCCATCGAGCCACCGCAGCGTGTCGGCGAGCAGCTCGGCGTGCCGGACGGGCAGCCGACCCGCGTCGAACGCGTGCTGCGCCGGCCCGGCGCCGCGCATCCGGCGACCCATCTCGAGCCGCCGCTTCGCCTCGCCCGGCGACCAGCGGTGACGATCGGCGAGGTCCCGCTGCGTGTCGCGGCGGGCGCGCTCGCGTTCCCGGATCTCGTCGCGGCCGGCGGTCCGGGCCGCCTGCTCGGCGCGTCGGGCCCGGCGCGAGGCGAGCGCGTCGGCGGTCTTGCAGCGCCTGGCCTCCAGGCGTCGCATGGCGGTCTCGATCCCCGACAGCTCCGCCTCGAGACCCGGCTCGTCCAGCTCATCCACGGACAGGCGTACGAGCCGCTCCACGGCGCGCACCAGCAACAGCACAGCACGTCGCGCGGCCAAGCCCGGCCGCGCCGGGCCACCGCCGGTCGGGCCGGATGTGCCGGCCACCTCCGCGTCGAGCGTCGCCTGCCTCACCGTTGCTGCCCCGTCCCGTGACCGCGATCCCTTCGACCGCGATCGAACGTGTGTTCGTCCATGACGCGCACGATAGCGGACCCCTGCGACAGCAACCGGAACGGTCCACGAGGGGTTGTGGAAAAGCCGGGAGAGCCGGCCGGCACCGGCCAGGCCTACCGCACCGGCAGTCCGGCCGGCCGCTCCGCGCGGACGATGCGGCCACCGCCGAGACAGACCCGGTCCGCGGCGTCGTAGACCACCGCCGCCTGTCCGATCGCGACGCCGTGGAAGGGGTCGTCGAGCTCGAGCCGCACGACCTCGCCGTCCCTGCTGACGCGGCCCGGCACGGTGGGGCCGTGGGCACGGACCTGCACGCGGATCGGGCCGTCGGGTACCTCGCCGGTCGTCCAGCTGGGAGCGTCGATCTCGACCCAGCGGCACGCCAGCGCGTCGCGTGGGCCCACCACGACCCCTGACCGATGGGCGTCCACGTCGACGACGAACCGGCGCTCGTGGTGATCGAGGCCGAGACCGCGACGCTGCCCGACGGTGAACCGCCACACCCCGTCGTGGCCGCCGAGCACGCTCCCGTCGAGGTCGATGATCGGACCGGGGTGGGCCGGCAGCCGGTCGGCGAGGTAGCCGGCCGTGTCGCCGTCGGGGATGAAGCACACGTCGTAGCTGTCGGGCTTGGACGCCACGCGCAGGCCGGCGTCCGCGGCGATCCGCCGGACCTCGTCCTTGGCGAGCTCGCCGACCGGCAGGAGCGTCCGGGCCAGCTGCTCGGGGGTCGCGACGTACAGCACGTAGGACTGGTCCTTGCGACGGTCGGCCGCCCGGTGCAGCTCGGCACCGGGTCCGGGTGTGGTCACCGGCGTCCCGTCGCGCCGGAGCCGGGCGTGGTGGCCGGTCGCGAGCGCGTCGAACCCGAACGTGAGCGCCCGGACCAGCAGGGCCGCGTATTTGACCCGCTCGTTGCAGGTCACGCACGGGTTCGGCGTGACGCCGGTCGCGTAGGCGCGGGCGAACGGTGCCTCGACCTCGCGTTCGAACGTCTCCGACAGATCCCATACATAGAACGGGATGCCGAGCACCTGGGCCGCCCGCCGAGCGTCCTGGGCGTCGTCGAGTGTGCAGCAGCCGTGCCCGGGGACCTGATCGTCGAGGGGCACGTCGGCGAGCTTGAGGTGGACGCCGGTGACGTCGTGCCCCTGCTCGGCGAGCAGGGTGGCGGAGACGGCGCTGTCCACGCCGCCGGACATCGCAACGAGCACCCGCGCCATCAGCGACCCACCACCGGGGCACCGCGCCGCAGCCGGGGGATCACGTCGGTGAGCACGTCGAGGGCGCGGTCGACGTCGGCGTCGGTCGAGGGCCAGCCGAGCGACAGGCGCAGCGGGGTGCCCTCGATGCCGCAGGCGACGAGCACGTGCGAGGCCTTGGTCGCGCCGGCGCCGCACGCCGCGCCGGACGCGGCCGCCACGCCGGCACGGTCGAGCTCGAGGGTCAGGGCCGCCCCGTCGACCCCGTCGATCGACAGGTGGACGTGTGAGGCGAGCCGCCACGCCGGGTCGGCCGGACCGTTGCGGCGCACGCCGTCCAGCGCCGTGACCCCGTCGGCGAGCCGGTCGGTGAGCCGGCGCAGGCGGTCGCGCAGCCCGTCCCGGTCCGCCACGGCCGCGGTCACCGCCGCACCGCAGGCGGCATCGCGCGCGGCCGCGAACGTCCCCGATCGCACACCGCGGTCCTGGCCGCCGCCGTGGAGCAGCGGCTCGACGCCGAGCCCGCGTCGCAGCACGGCGACGCCCACACCCTGCGGTCCGCCGAGCTTGTGGGCCGACAACGACAGGGCGTCCAGGCCCCAGCCGTCCACGTCGACGTCGAGCGTGGCGATGGCCTGGACCGCGTCGCTGTGCAGCGGAACACCCCGGTCGTGCAGCGCGGCCGCCAGCGCGGGCAGGTCGTTGACGGCGCCGACCTCGTTGTTCGCGGTCATGACGCTGACCAGCACGGTCGTGTCGCCGACCGCCTGAAGGACCCGTTCGACCTCGACCCGACCGTCGGGCCCCGGCGGCACGACGGTCAGCTCGGCATCACCCCGTTCGGCGAGCCATCGCGCCGGTTCGAGGACGGCCGGGTGCTCGATGGCCGTGGTGACCAGGTGCGGCCGGCCCTCGCCCCGTGCGAGCGCGGCCCAGGCCACGCCCTTGACGACGAGGTTGTCGGCCTCGGTGCCGCCGGCGGTGAACACCACCTCGTGCGGGGAACAGCCCAGGCCCGCGGCGACCTGCTCGCGTGCCTCCTCGACCGCGACCCGGGCCTCCTGCCCGGCGGCGTGGGTGGCCGAGGCGTTGGCCGCGTCGAGCCACCGCGTCAGGGCCGCGCGGGCCTCGGGGCGCGGTGTGGTGGTGGCGGCGTGGTCGAGGTAGATCATCGACCCACGACGGTAGCGTGAAGGGCCTGACGGCTGCCGTCTTGGACCGGAGGACCGGTGACCGCCCCACACCTGCCGTCCGACCTCGCCTGGCCGCCCCAGCTGTCCGGGGTGGTCCCCCTCGGTGTCGACCTCGGCACCGCCGGCGGCCACCGACTGGTGCTCATCGGCCTCGAACGCTGGGACGGGTGGGCCGACCTGCGCTTCGCCCGGATCGACGTGGGCGCCGACCGTCCGCTCAAGCGTCGCGTCCCGCCGGCGGAGGCCTGGGCGATCGCCGCGGACGGCCGTCCCGTCGAGGTGCTGGAGGCGGTAGGACGTGGGGACCGGGCCTTCAGCAACGGCGAGGTCCGGCTCCGCCCGGCACCGCAGCCTGGTGCGGTCCTGACCGTCGAGGTCGAGGTGTGGCCCGACGCCGAGCCGTTGTCGGTAACCGTCGCGATCCCGGCCGACGGCTGACCATCGCTAGATTCGCGTGCCGGACGGGAGGTGGCACGTGGCCAGCACCGCGGTGGAGCGGTTCCGCGACCGGGCCGAGCAGGTCGGTTTCGACATCGAGGTGTCGGAGTTCCCGCAAGGCACCCGCACAGCCGCCGACGCGGCGGCCGCGATCGGGTGTGACGTGGCCCAGATCGTGAAGTCGCTCGTGTTCATGGCCGACGGGCGGCCGGTGTTGGCACTCACCTCGGGCGCCAACCGGGTCGACGAGGGCCGGCTCGCCGCAGCCCTCGGGGCGCAGCAGGTCCGCAAGGCCGACGCGCAGGAGGTCCGCGACGCCACCGGCTACGCGATCGGGGGTACGCCCCCGTTCGGCCACGAGCGCGAGGTGACGATCGTGTGCGACCGCGACCTCACCGCCTACGACGAGGTGTGGGCCGCCGCGGGCAGCCCGAACCACGTGTTCCCGCTCACTCCCGACGACCTCCTGGCCACGACCGGCGCGAGAGTGATCGACGTCACCGGCTGACGCCGCAGCGCCTCGGTCGCCAAGAGCGGTCGTCCCTTTACGCACGGTTGCGCGCTGCCCGCGCACGAGAATGTCACTCTGCGTGACCGCTCGAACACTTCTTGGTGTGTTCCGGACTCCGACGGGAACGCAGCGTCACCGGCTACAGATGGCGCTTGCATCGCTTCGTGCGGTGCCCCATGCTCCGAGGACTGCGGGGCGTAGCAAGGGGCTCCGTTGGGCCATCTCACCGAGGTGGCTTGTGGGGACGCATCGATCCTCGGGCCGTTGCAAGACGGTCGCCGCGCCGGGTCCAGAACCCGCCTAGGCCCGAGGGGAGCGAGTGGCGAGACCGACCCCAGGACCGACAAACCGGTCGGCTCCGACAGGGGTCGACGCCGACACATAGGGGTTCTGGATCATGAGGAACATGAGGCAGGGAGCTGCACGCCACGGGAAGAAGGCAGCTGCAGGCCACAAGACGAGGGCAGCTGCGCTCCAAGCGTCGCTGCTGACCGCAGTACTCGTAGTGGTGATGCTGGTGCCCGCCGCGGCCATCGCACAGGGCGACTGGACGCTCAACCGACTCGTTCTGGCGGACAGCGACGGCATCTTCTTCGACACCGATGTCGATGAGGGTTGGGAGCACGTGAGCGGAGCCGACATCGGGATCCCGGATGGGAACGGCACTATCCTCCACATCTCGTGCTCCGAGGACCTAACCGGGATCGAGGTCGAATCGCTCGGACGGACGATCGAGCAGTTCTGGCTCAGCAGCACCAACCCCGGCGGCAACCCCGGCAGGGGCGAACACTGCACAGAGGACTTCCCCAACGGCGAGGTCCCAGAGGAGCTCGAGCTTGAGCTCGTCAAGGTCTGGACCCTGGACTCGGATCCGGAGGGGCTCTTCGACGCGGAAGACGTCGACGAGAACCTGACGATCAACGACGAGCCGTACACGGGTGCGATCGAGGTCGAGGACGGCGACGAGCTGACGATCGAGGAGGACGTCACCGGGCTCCCCGAAGAGTGCTCGTTCACATCCGATCCTTCGATGCCCCACGACTACACGGTCGATGAAGAAAACGATGCAGTGGACGGCTTGATCACGATCACGATCACCAACACCGTCACCTGCGACGAGGACGACAACGGCAACGGCAACGGCAACGGCAACGGGAACGGGAACGGCGTCACCACGTCGAGCTCGTCGGTCGACATCGAGTTCGTGAAGGTGTGGTTCGACGCGGGCGGTGACGAGACCGACGGGCCGACCAGCGGGTGGGCAGTCACCATCACCGAGCATGCCGACCCCGACGAGCTCCGGGCGACGCTCCAGGGCACCACCACTTCCGCGGAGCGAAGCTTCGTCGAGGGCCGCGATTACACCGTCGCCGAGGACGACCTGCCCGAAGGCTGGGACGAGGTCGGCTGCGGTGACGTCAACCTGACGTCGGTCGACAGTGACGACATCGTCGCCACCGGTACCGGCACGGAGAGCGCCGACGCGGATGGCGTGCACGTCGTGTGCAACCAGGCCGACGTTGAGGTGCTGGCTGAGGTGCTCGAGGAGGAGGACGAGGTCGAGGTGCTCGACACGGCCGAGGAGTTGCCCCGGACCGGTCTGCCCACGGCCCTGCTCGCGCTGCTCGGTCTGATGTCACTCGCTGCTGGCGGTGGCATGCTGGCCCGCAAGCGCAGCTAGCTGATCCGTAACCCCTAGGCACGGTGCCCCGGCGAGCAATCGCCGGGGCACCGTCGTTGGGCGTGCGGCACTCCTCCCCCAGGAATCGCCGCGCCTCAGTCCTTGCGGGCCTCGACCGCCTCGATGAGCTTGGGCACGACGTCGTAGAGGTCACCGACCACCCCGAAGTCGGCGATCTGGAAGATCGGCGCCTCGGGGTCCTTGTTGATCGCCACGATGTGCTGGGAGGTCTGCATCCCGGCACGGTGCTGGATCGCCCCCGAGATCCCCGACCCGATGTAGAGCATCGGCGAGATGGTGCGCCCGGTCTGGCCGATCTGGTAGCGGTGCGGGTACCACCCCGCATCGGTTGCGGCCCGCGACGCGCCCACGCCGGCACCGAGCGCGTCGGCGAGCTGCTCCATCAGCCGGAAGCCCTCCTCGTTGCCCAGGCCCCGGCCGCCGGCGACCACGATCGCGGCCTCACCGATGTCGGGACGGTCCGCCGACGCCTGCTTCTCCACCGAGGTCACCATGGCCGCCTTGGCCGCGTCGGACAGCTCGACGTCCAACGACACCACCTCGGCGGCCCCGTCCCCCGACTCCTCCGCCGCGAACGCGTTGGAGGCGACCCCGAACAGCTGCTTCTTGCCCTCGGCGACCTTCGAGTGGGTGATCATCTCGCCGCCGAACACCTCCTTGGTCGCCACGATCCGCCCGTCGGCGACCTCCAGCCCGGTGCAGTCGGTGATCACGCCACCGTCGACGCGGATCGCCAGCCGCGCCGCGACGTCCTTGGTGTGGTTCGAGGACGAGAACAGCACCACGTCCGCGCCCGAGGCCTCGAGCGCTGCCTCGAGCCCCTCGACCTGCGGCACGGTCACGTACGCCGTGGCGTCCGCGTCGTCCCACACGTACAGCTTGGCGGCACCGTGCTTGCCCAGCACCTCGGCATGATCCGCCCCGCCCGGTCCGAGCCACACGCCCGCGACGGTGTCACCGGTCTCGCCGGCCAGCTGACGGGCGGCGGTCAGCATCTGGAGGCTGATCTTGCGCGGCGCCTCCTCCGAGTGGTCGATCAGTACCAGCAGCTCGCTCATCACACTTGCCTCTCGTCGTGTCACCCGCGGTGAGCGGCGTGGTCAGATGAACTTCTTCTCGACCATCCAGTCGGCCAGCTCCTGCGCACCCGAGCCCGACCCGTCGTCCTCGACGATCGTGCCGGCCTCCTTCGGCGGTCTGGGCGTGAACTCGTACATCGTCGCCGCGGCCGCCCCGGCCCCGACCTCAGACGGCTCCACGCCCAGGTCGGCCAGCGACTTCACGTCCAGCGGCTTGGACTTGGCCGCCATGATCCCCTTGAACGACGGGTAGCGCGGC
>CAZSQF010000110.1:0-8763 GCA_964608935.1 uncultured Actinomycetota bacterium
GGCTCGGCCATCTCGCCGTCGCCGCCGAAGAACCAGACGCGCTGGTCCGAGGTGTCCTTGAAGCCACGGTTGTGGAGGTAGCGGTTGAACCGGGCCTGATAGATCGAGTGGATCGCGCCGAGCCCCATCGACACGGTCGGAAACTCCCAGAACTCGGGCATCAGCCGCGGGTGTGGGTAGCTCGACAGCCCGCCCGGCTCCACCTCGGAGCGGAACCGGTCGAGCTGCTCCTCGGTGAGCCGACCCTCGAGGAACGCGCGCGCGTAGATGCCCGGCGAGGCGTGCCCCTGGAAGAACACCTGGTCGCCGCCGCCGGGGTGGCTGCGGCCCCGGAAGAAGTGGTTGAACCCGACCTCGTACAGCGTCGCGGCCGACGCGTAGGTGCCGATGTGCCCGCCCGTCTCGCGCTCGACGTTGGTGCGGTGCACCATCACGGCCGCGTTCCACCGCACGTGCTGGAGGATCCGGCGCTCGATGTCCTCGTCACCGGGGAACCGCGGTTCCCGCTCCGGGGGGATCGTGTTGATGTAGTCGGTGGACGTCAGCGACGGGATGCCGATGTTCTGCTGCCGCGCCCGTTCGAGCAGCTTGAGCAGCAGGAAGCGGCCCCGGGGACGGCCACTGGCCTCGACCGCCGCGTCGAACGACTCGAGCCACTCGCGCGTCTCGGTCTCGTCGATGTCGGGGTACTGGGCCGGCAGCCCGTCGGTGATGATGGGACGGTCGGCGTAGTGCTGCTGCTCTCGCGACTCTGCCACGGCGTGCTCCCGGACCTCGACGGCTGCTGGTCGGGACCGCCCGACCGGAGGGGCCACCTACGGTAACCGTACGTGGTTCGGGGCGTCATCGGGGCGGCAACCCGCGTGCCGTCGGTCCCGCGTCGACCGTCCGGCCAGGATCCGGCTCGACCCGAGCCGGTAGAGTCCGCGTGTGCGCGTCCGTCCATTCGCCCCGATCGTCGCCGTCCTGCTCGTTCTCGGGGCCGGCGCGTGCGCGGACGTCCGCGACCGCGTGGACGAGCTCGGTGGGAGCGCCGACGACCTGACCGATCAGGCACGTTTCTGCCTCAGCGTGACCCGCGCGCTGACCGCCACCGACGCCGGGTCGCCCGAGACGGCGGCGGCCGCAGCCGAGGAGCTGCTCGCGCACGCCCCGGAGCACCTCCGTGAGGACGCGCGCACGGTCGCCCGGGCGCTCATCGCCGCCCGCGACGAGGATGCCGCGCCGCTCGAGGACCCCGAGGCGCGGGCCGCCGCAGAACGGCTGCGGGACGGGACCCGGGAGCTGTGCGACCCGACCAGCTGACGGCCGCGGGACGGCCGCCAGGATGACGACCCGACCGCCGGCCAGCGCCGTCAGTAGGCTCCCGGCAGTCCGAGGAGGAGCCGAACGGATGGCCAGGAGCCAGTCGCGCCCGGTCACGCCTGATCAGCGGATCCGGGATCTCCGCAAGGAGT
This sequence comes from uncultured Actinomycetota bacterium, assembly GCA_964608935.1. Lineage (GTDB taxonomy): Bacteria > Actinomycetota > Nitriliruptoria > Nitriliruptorales > Nitriliruptoraceae > CAZSQF01. The sequence continues at coordinate 1,458 of CAZSQF010000110.1, forward strand.
TCCGCACGCTCGACGGCGAGGACCCGAGTCCCGACCGGGCGGCCCGACTGGCGACCTTCGTCCGAGCCGCCCACGAGGACCGCCAGCTCAACATGGTGATGCACGCGGCCGGCCTGTGCCTGGAGGACGATCCCGACGCGCCGTCGCTGCTCGTCGACGCCTACGTCAGCCACGACGGTCCGCCGGAGGAGCGGCTGCGGGTGCTGGACGACCTGCGCGACCTCGGCAGGTACGTCGGCCGCGCGGACATGACCGACATCGCCGACGACCACCTGCGGCGCGAGGCCCGGAGCTGGGTCGCCGACGCCAGCGACGGCGAGCGCCGGTACCGGCTGCGCACGGTCCAGTCGCTGGTCTCGCGTGAGGTCGCCGACGCCATCCGGGACGAGCTCGAGTACGGCAGCTGAGCGCCGCGACCACACCACCGGAGGGCATCGGGCTGCCGATCACGCTCGACGACGTCGAGCGCGCCGCCGAACGTCTGCGGGGGGTCACCCACCGCACCCCCGTCCTGACGTCGCGGACCCTCGACCAGCGCACCGGCGCGTCGCTCCACCTCAAGGCCGAGCACCTCCAGCGCATCGGGGCGTTCAAGCTCCGCGGCGCCTACAACGCGATCGCCGCGCTGGATCCCGAGGTGCGGGGCCGGGGCATCGTGGCGTTCTCGTCGGGCAACCACGCCCAGGCGGTGGCGTGCGCGGCGTCCCTGCTCGGTGTGCCGGCCACGATCGTCATGCCCGCCGACGCGCCCGCCGTGAAGCTCGCCGCGACCCGGGACCAGGGCGCCGAGATCGTGACCTACGACCGCTACCGCGAGGATCGCCGTGCGATCGGGGCCGCCCTCGCGCGCGAGCGCGGCGCCACGGTCGTCCCGCCCTACGACCATCCCGACGTCATGGCCGGGCAGGGGACCACGGCGCTCGAGCTGCTCGACCAGGTGCCCGACCTCGACCTGCTGGTCGTCCCCGTCGGGGGTGGCGGGCTCCTGTCGGGGTGCGCCGTGGCCGCGGCCGCCCTCTCGCCCGGGATCGAGCTGGTCGGCGTCGAGCCGGACGGGCGGCGGGCCGCCCGCGACGCGCTGGCGCGCGGCGAGGTCGTCGAGGTCGAGGTCCCGCGGACGCTCCTGGACGGCCAGCAGACCCCCGAGATCGGGCACGGCCCGCTCGCGGTGTTCTCGGCGCTGGTCGATCGCGTCGTCGGTGTCACCGACGACGAGGTCGCGGCGACCGTGCGGCTGCTGGTCGAGCGCACCAAGCAGGTGGTCGAGCCGTCGGGCGCGTCGGCGCTGGCCGCGGTGATGGCGGGCCGTGTCACGGTCGCCGGGCGCCGCGTCGGCGTGGTGCTGTCGGGCGGCAACGTCGGCCCCGACGTGCTGGCGCGGATCCTGGCCGGCTGACGCGCGGTCGTCAGCTCGCGTGCTGCTTGGCCCGGCGGTGCGTCCACCGCGCCCGCGCGGCCCCGTACCGGGCCGCGGCGCCGAGCAGGTCCCCGTCGGCGAGCGCCTCGACCGCCTCCCACAGCTCCTCGCAGGTGTGGTCGACCTCGAGCTCCTCGCGCGAGAACAGTCCGGCCACCGGCCCGTAGTCGAGCTCGAGCAGGGACGACGGGTCGAAGGCATCGACCCAGGCCGCGGTGCCGGCGAGCGTGGCGAGCACGTCCTCACCGTCCTCGACGGTCGCCTCGACGACCTCGATGGCCCGCTCCAGCCGGGTCGCCGCCTGGTCGCAGCTGGTGAGGTAGGTGATGCGCGGCCCCGAGCCCTCCGGCGGGTCGATGAGGCGGCGCTCGTCGGGGTCGAACGCGACGAACCAGTCGAGCGGGACCGCCCACGGCGAATCGAGGATGTGGGGGGTGCGCCCCGAGGTGGACAGCGTCTCGAGCTTGCCGGCGGCGCCACCACCGGGCACGAACGCGTCGACCACCGCCTCGGGGACGATGCGCCGGAACGACGCGAACGCCACGGCCGCGCGGAGGTCGAGCTGGAGGGGGCAGATCAGGAAGCGCTGGCCGGCGCGTCGCACCAGCGCCGCGTCCTGGCCGAGCGGGGACCGGCCGGTCAGGAGTCGGACGTTGGCTCCCCGCTCGGCGTCCGCCACCTCGCGGCGGGTGAGGCCACGGCCGGCGTCGACGTAGGCGGCCCACCGCTGACGCTCCCTGGGCGGAAAGGCGTCGAGCGGCGTGAACACCTTCAGCTTCGCGCACGGCACCATCACACCCCGACCGTAGCCGAGCGTCCGCGCCGCCCGACACAACCCGACCCGGCCCGGCCCTCCGGCGAGCGTTACGCTGCCTGTCGGGACCGCGGGCGCGATCCGCCCCGGCCCCGCGAGCCCGCGCTGCCGGCGTCATCCGCCAGCGGCGCGGCGGCAGGCCGCCGTCCGGTACCGGCCTCGAGCCGCCGGACGGGACACAACGGAGAGGAGCCGACGGTGAAGGGACCCTTCGCCAGCTTCGACGGACACGAGCAGGTCGTCTACGGCAACGACGACGCCACCGGTCTCCGATGCATCATCGCGATCCACTCGACCCGGCTCGGGCCGGGCCTCGGAGGGACGCGCTTCTACGACTACGCCGCCGAGGACGAGGCGCTGGTCGACGTGCTCCGCCTCTCCAAGGCGATGACCTACAAGGCCGCCTGCGCCGGCCTCGACATGGGCGGGGGCAAGGCCGTCATCATCGGCGATCCCGAGCAGCTGCGCTCCGAGCCGCTCCTGCGCGCCTACGGGCGCGTGATCGAGAGCCTCGGGGGTCGCTACATCACCGCGTGCGACGTCGGGACGACGCCCCGCGACATGGCCGTGCTCCAGCGTGAGACGCGCTGGGTGACCGGTGCGGACACGGTCCACGGCGGGTCGGGCGACTCGGGCGTGCTCACCGCCTACGGCGTGTACCTCGGCATGAAGGCCGCGGCGGCCGCGGCGTTCGGGTCGGACGCACTCGGCGCCCGCCACGTCGCCGTGCAGGGCCTCGGCAAGGTCGGCGCGCGGCTGGTGGGCCACCTCGTCGACGAGGGCGCGAAGGTGACCGCGTCCGACGTCTCGGACGAGGCGGTCGCCCGCGTCGCGGAGCTCCCCGGCGTCGAGGTCGTCGACGCGGACGACATCCTGGACGTGGACGCGGACATCCTGTCGCCGAACGCGCTGGGCGGGATTCTCGACGAGCGCACGATCCCCCGGCTCCAGGTCCAGGTGGTGTGCGGCGGAGCCAACAACCAGCTCGACACCGACGACGACGCGGACCGGCTGCACGAACGCGGGATCCTGTACGCGCCGGACTACGTCGTAAACGCCGGCGGCCTCATCAACGTCGTGCAGGAGCTGCACCCCGCCGGCTACTCGGAGGCCCGCGCGCACGCCTTGGCCGACGCGATCCCGACCACGTTGACGCGCATCATCGAGGTGTCGCGGGCGGAATCGGTCCCCACCGAGGTGGCGGCGTCCCGGGTCGCCGAGCGCCGTATCGACGCCGTCGGCGGACTGCGCCGGTTCTGGCTGGCGTAGCCACGGAGGCGAAGGTCAGCGACGCGGCAGCCGCACCTCGGCGACGGTTCCGCCGCCGACGGCGGCGTCGAGGGAGAACTCGCCGTCATGCGCGCGCACCAGGGAGCGCACGACCTGGAGGCCGAGCCCGCCGCCCTCATCCGTGCTGCCGCCCCCGAGACCCGGGCCGTGGTCGCGGACGCGGACGACCGCGTGCGCATCGTCGAGCTCGACCTCGACCTCGATCGACGTGCCGGGCGGCGCGTAGCGGACCGCGTTGTCGACCAGGTTCGTGACCACCCGCGTGAGCGCGGACCGGCTGCCGTGCACGGGCGCCGCCGAAGGGACCCGCACGATCAGGTCGCGGCCGCCGCCGGCGCGGCGCACGAGCCCCCGGCCGGTCCGGGCGGCGTCGTGGACGACATCGACGAGGTCGACCTCCTCGTGGTCGGGACCGGTCGTGCCGGCGTCGGCCGACATCGCCAGCAGGAGGTCGTCGAGCAGCATGCGGATCCGTTCGAGCTCCTCACGCACGTCCTCGACGATCTGCTGGCGACGTTGCGGCCCGAGCTCCGAGTCATGTGCGCCGAGCAGCTGCGCGTAGCCCGACATCGACGTCACGGGGGCGCGGAGGTCGTGCACCACCTCCGCGGCGGCGCGGGCGCGGTCCCGCAGCGCGGTCTCGGCGCTGGCGATCCGGTCGGCGTCCTCCGCCCGGCGGGTGGCGTTGCGCACCGCGAGCGCGGCGTGCTGGGCGAACAGCGACACGGCGGCCCGGTCGGCCTCGGTGAACGCGGGGGCGTCCTTGTCACGCTCGACCACGAGCGCTCCCACGATCCGGTCCGGGAGGCGGAGAGGCGCGGCCACGCTGCCCGACTCGGCGTCCGCGCCCCAGGCCGCCCCACGGCCCGTCACCACCGGCTCCCCGGTCTCGACGGCGGCCCACGCAGGGCCGGTGACCGCGGGGATCTCGGTGCCGCGGGCAGGGCTGCCGGGTCCGGCGCTCGCCGCGACGGTCAGGGTGTCCCCGACCCGTAGCAGCACGGCCCCCGAGCGGGCGTGGGTGAGCCGGAGCGCGGCGTCGACGAGTCGCGTGAACACCTCGGGCAGGTCCGAGGCGGCGGCGACCTCGCGCGCGGCGTCGTGGAGGGTCTCGAGCGCGCGGACGCGCGACGACAGCCCCGCAGCGCGTTCCTGCTCGGCGATCAGCGCGCGCACCGTGCGTCGGGTGCGGCGCTCCTCGAGCACCATGGAGGCGAGATACAGCACGACCGCGACCGCCAGCGCGACCGCCACCCACATCCGCTGCTCGTCCGCGATGTCACCGAACAGCAACAGGGCGGCGGCCCCGGTCACGCCGAGCACGACGACCGCCGACACGATCCGGCGCTCGCGCGCTCGGCGATCGAGCTCGGCGAGCGCGACGTCGATCGGCCGGTCCGCGGAGGTCACGGGGCGGCAATCCGGACGCGCGGACGGTCGCCGTCGGCCGCCACGACCCGGCCGAGCTCCCACGCCGGCACACCGCGGTCCTCGAGCAGCTCGAGGCCCGCGGGCACGGCGTCGGCGGGCAGGACGGCGACCATGCCGACGCCGCAGTTGAAGGTTCGCCACAGCTCCGCCCCGGCGACCGGCCCGCGGTCGGCGAGCCAGCCGAAGACGGCGGGCAGCTCCCAGCTCGACGCATCGATCTCGGCCGCGAGGACGTCGGGCAGGACCCGCGGCAGGTTCCCGGGCAGGCCGCCACCGGTCACGTGGCACAGGGCGTGGACCTCGACGGCGCCGGCGAGCGCGAGGCAGTCGCGGGCGTAGATCCGCGTCGGCTCCAGCAGCACCTCCCCGAGCGGGCGGTCCAGCCCGTGCGGCTCGCTGAGGTCGAGCCCCTCGACGATGCGCCGGATCAGGCTGTAGCCGTTGCTGTGCGGCCCCGACGAGGCCATGCCGACCAGGACGTCCCCGGAGCGGACCCGGTCGGGTCCGAGGATCGCATCGCGCTCCACGATGCCGACGCCGAACCCGGCGAGGTCGAACGCGTCCTCGGCGAGGAGCCCGGGATGCTCGGCGGTCTCGCCGCCCACCAAGGCACAGCCGGCCTCGGCGCAGCCGGCGGCGATGCCGCCGACCACCGCGGCGACCCGCTCGGGGTCGAGCCGGCCCACCGACAGGTAGTCGTTGAAGAACAGCGGCTCGGCCCCGGGGACGACGAGGTCGTCGACCACCATCGCGACGAGGTCGCGCCCCACGGTGTCGAACCGCCCGAGGCGACGGGCCAGCTCGACCTTGGTGCCGACGCCGTCGGTGGAGCTGACCAGCACCGGCTGCCGGTAGCGGGTCAGGTCAAGCGCGAACAGGCCGCCGAAGCCGCCGATGTCGCCCACCACCTCCGGGCGTGTGGCACGCCCGGCGACGGCCGCGAGCAGCTCCACGCTGCGATCGGCGGCGTCGAGGTCGACGCCGGCGTCGGCGTAGCTCAGTGGCTCTCTCGACATCGCGGTCCTGTGACGGGCCTCCCGCATCCTGGTCGGACGCGAGCGCACCCATCCTCGCACGCACCGCCGCCGGCTGCATGCGTCCGTCCGCAGGAGCCGCGCCGCCGCGGGTCCCCGCGAGGCGTCAACCGCGGGTGCGCGGCGGCCGCCACCGTCGGCGCCAGGCCACCTCGGCGTCGGCGAAGGCGTCGAGCGGGTCGATCACGCCCTGGACGGCCCCGAGCAGCTCCTCGAGCTCGCCGGTGGTCGCCGCCACCGTGTCGACGTCGTCCAGCGCCCCGTCGGCCTCGTCGAGCGCCCGGGCGCAGTCGTCCCACTCGTCGGCGACCTCGTCGAGCTTCCATCCCGGCATCCACGCCCGGGCGTCGGCCACGGCGCGCCGGACCGCGTCGGTGCCGACCGCGATCGGGGCCGGTTCGACGCGCCCGGTCGGCAGCGTGCCGAGCAGCACCCGGCGTCCGCCCTCGATCACCTCGGCGCAATCGATGAAGCACCACCACGCGTGGTGGAGGTCGGGGGGCAGGTCGGGCTTCCGGCGGAACACGGCGGGAGTATGGCCGAACCGCGCCACGACCCGCCAGCCGCCCGGCCCGGCCGGGCACGGACGAAGCGTGTTGTCACGGGTGCGCGTGCAGCGGGCACCCTGAGGCACGTACGCTCGGCGGTCATGGAGCGCCACACCCTGCCTCGGCTCGAGGCCCACCCGTTCCTCGACGCGCTGCTCGAGCGCGTCGTGGTGTTCGACGGCGGGATGGGGACCTCGCTCCAGACGGCCGGACTGTCGCCGGACGACTTCGGCGGCGAGGACCTCGACGGCTGCAACGAGGTGCTGGTCCGGTCGAGCCCGGCCGTGGTCGAGGACGTCCACCGCGGCTTTCTCGACGTCGGCGTCCACGCCGTCCAGACCGACACGTTCGGTGGCGCCCCGTGGGTGCTCGACGAATACGGGCTCGGCGACGACACCGAGGAGCTGAACCGCCTGGCCGGCGAGGTGGCCCGACGCGCGGCCGACGACTACGCCACGCCGGACGATCCGCGCTGGGTGGTCGGGTCGATCGGCCCCGGGACGCGGGCGCCGAGCCTGAGCCTCGGCAAGGACCCGGCCAGCACCAAGGACTTCATCGACGTCCCGACGATGGAGGACGGCTACCGCCGGCAGGTCCGGGGCCTGCTCGACGGTGGCTGCGACGTCCTGCTCGTCGAGACCTGCTTCGACCTGCTCCAGGTCAAGGCCGCGGTCGCCGCCGCCAACGACGTGTTCGCCGAGCGCGGCGCGCGTGTCCCCCTCATGGTCCAGTTCACGGTCGAGAAGGACATCAACACGATGCTGCTCGGCAC
>CAZSQF010000111.1:0-8761 GCA_964608935.1 uncultured Actinomycetota bacterium
AGCGAGTCCACCTCGTTGGGGCCGAGCGCGGTGGTGGGCTCGTCGAGCAGCAGCGCCTGCGGGTCGGCGCCGAGCGCCTTGGCCACCTCGAACACTGGCCGCTCGGCCAGCGTGAGGAAGCCGGCCGGCGCGTCGGGGAACAGCTCCATGTCGAGATCGAGCTCGGCGAGGAGCCGTCGAGCCCATTTCTTGCGCCGCCAGTAGGGCGGCCGCTGGTCTGGAGTCGCGGTCAGGTAGAGGTTGTTCTTCACCGGCTCGGCCGGGACCAACGACGTGTCCTGGTAGGCCGTGGCCAGGCCGAGCCTGCGTGCGAGCGCCGGAGAGTCCCGGCGCAGGGGTCGTCCCCCGATCAGGACGGTGCCCCGATCGGGGTCGACGAACCCGCTGGCAATCCCGAGGAGGGTCGACTTCCCAGAGCCGTTCTCGCCCACGAGCGCATGCACCTCACCGGCACGGCAGTCGAAGCTGACATCCGTCAGCGCTCGGACCGCCCCGAACTGCCGGGACACGCCATGCATCTCGAGGACGAGGTCCCCGGTCGTCGACCCTCCGTCGGAACTGCGTTCCACCATCAGCTGCCCGGGTACATCTGGGCCAGCACCTCAGTCGGGACCAACGAGGTGTTGGACACCGTCGGCGTCACTCGGTCCGGGTTGCAGTCCGCCTCGCTGATCTGCCGCATGACGTGCGGGACGACGATCTCGGGCGAGATCTCCGCACCCTGCAGGTGGAGCATCGCTGCAGTCACGGCGATCCGCGACTGGAAGTTGCCACCGGCCGAGTACCAGATCTGGTAGTCCGGGTTGTCCCGTTCGACCCAGTCGCAGAACAGCGTCTGCTCGTCGGTGCGAACCGTGATGACGAGGTCGTCCACCGGGACGCCGACGGTTTCGTAGGCGTCCAACGCGGTGTAGAGCCCGTCGGCGTACTCGTAGCTGTACCCGTCGATGTCCGGGGTGCTCGACAGCCATCCCAGAACCGTCTGGAGGGCGATGTCGTTGACCCAGTACGTGTCGGCGGGCTCGGAGACGAGCTCGATGTCGTCATTCAGGGCCGGGATCTGGCACCGCTGCCATCCGGCGGAGAGGGCGTTGCCGGGCGTCCCGCCCAGCACCCCGATCGTGCCGGAGCCGACCTCGCGGTTGATGATCTCGGCGAAGCTCTCGCCCAGAGCACACAGGTCCTCGCCGACGATCGTGAGGTAGTCCTCACCCGGGATCAGCGCGCCGTCCTGGTCGGGCAGGCCGACCCAGCCCGCCGAGTACGGGATGTAGGGGATCCCGGCCTCGGTGGCCTCGAGGATCGCGTCCGCGATGGCCACGCCGTGGTCCGGATAGCCGATGATGAAGTCGACGCCCCGCTGGATCAGGAACCGGATGTCGCCGGCGGCGACCGCGGGGTCCTCGTTCCACTGGGCGTCACGGGAGACGATCGTGCCGATCTCGGGGTAGGTGAGCGCCTGGAGGATGGCCTCCATGTGGGTCACCTGGCGCCAGACGTTGAGCCGTCCGCCGTCGGCGACACCCATGATGAGCTCGCCTCCGCTGCCGGTGTCGCACTCGACCGTGTCCCAGCATTCGAGCGCCTTGGCGATGGTCGCGTCGTCGAGGTCCTGATGCGCCCGTGCGATCGACGCGAGGACGATGTCGGGCACGTTGTTGACGGGCCCGAGCGCCCGCTCCACGAGGGCCGGGTCGGCGTCGGTGCTCTCGCCGTACTGCGCGAGACCATTGCTGTCGTCGGGCGCGTCCGGCTCGTCGGCCGGTTCGTCGTCCGGCTCGTCGGTCGGCTCGTCGATGGGCTCGTCGGTCGTCGCGTCAGGCGGCTCGTCGCCGCCGCACGCAGCGACGACAAGCGCCAGAACGACCAGGAGGCCGATGATGTTGGCTCGTCGTTTCATTTCCCTCTCCAATGTGACTGGGTCAGCCGTTGGTGCGCTTGATGGGACGATGTTGCCTCCGCTCGTCGAATCTCCTCTCTCGACCACTCACGTCGTTCGAGCCGTTGATTGCTCCGGGTCGGGGTCCTGGGGCCGCTTCCGTTCGCGCAGGACCCGCTCGACGCCCTTGATGATCCGGTCGCCCGAGACCAACATGCCGCCGATGATGACCAGCCCGAACACCACGAACTGCAGGGCGGTGGGCAGGCCCATGACCCGCATCATCTGGTTCAGCGAGGCCAGGAAGAAGGCGGCCGCCCAGGTCGACAAGGGACTGGCCAGGCCGCCGGTCAGCGATGCGCCGCCGATGACGACCGCGGCGATCGGCCCCAGCAGGTAGGGCGCGCCGAAGGTCACCCCCGGGTTGCGGAGGAAGGCGGCGAGCAGGATCCCGGCGATCGCATAGAGGATCGCCGCGACGACGTAGGCCGCGACCTGATACAGGTTCACCCGCAGGCCTGTGACGGTCGAGGCGACCGGGTTGGCGCCCACGACCTGGAACCGACGTCCCACCGCCGTGTACCGGAAGATCAACATCATCGCGATGGTCAGACCCACACCGCTCCAGAAGATGAGGGACAGGCCGAGGAACCGGATCGAGATCCAGGTGGACAGGGCCGGGGGCACCGAGGACTGGATGGCGATGCTGGTGTAGTAGCGGTTGAGCACGCCCGTCACGATCTGACCCACGGCGAGGGTGACGATGAGGGCGTTGAGCTTGAGCCCGCCGATCAGGATCCCGTTGACCAGGCCGATCAAGGCGGCCGCGCCGATGGCGGTGAGGATGGCGATGCCGATGCGGTCGTCGGAGACCTGCCCGACCCCCACGACGATCATGCCCGCGAGGGCGAAGGTCCCCGGGACACTGAGGTCGATGCCCCCGGTCATGATCACCAGCATCTGCCCGAGCGCGGCGATGGCCAGAAACGTGCCGAAGGGGGCGATGGCCCCGAAGGACGCGCGGGTGAGCGTGGCGGGCGCCCACGTGGAGGCGACGACGACGAGCAGGATCAGGGCGAGGTACACGGGCATGTACCGGGAGGCGACCACGAACGAGGTCAGGGCCGACGACGGGGTTCGTGCGGCGGTCACCTCGCCCCTCCGTCGGTGGTCTCGACGAGCCGACCCGCGGCAGCGGTGACGCGTTGCATGGCCGTGATCGCCAGGTCGCGGACTCGGCCCGCGTCTGCCTCGAGGGCACCGTTGCGCACCAGCGGGCGTCCGCCGACGAACACCGAGTCGACGTTGGAGGCATCCATGCCCCACACGACCGCCCCGATCGGGTCGTTCACGGGGGAGATGTTGGGGCGGTCGGTCCGCAGCACGACGACGTCGGCCTGCTTGCCCGGTTCGAGCGAGCCGGTCACCTCGCCCAGGCCGGCGACCCTGGCACCGTCGACGGTGGCGTACCGGATCACCTCGCGGGTGCTCAGCAGGTGAGGGAGTCCGCCCTTGCCGGCGAGCTTGAGATCGAAGAGCATGGCGTGTTGGAGCGACTGGACGGCGCGCATCTGGGCGAACAGGTCGCCCGGCGCGATCAGCTCGTCCTCGATGCCCAGTCCCGGACGGATGCCGTGGTCGATGAACTGCTGCATCGGCGGTGACCCGAGCCCGACCGCCATCTCGTTCGACGGCGCCAACGACACCGCCACCCCGTGCGTCGCGATCGCGTCGAGGTCGTCGTCGCCGAGGTGGGTGCAGTGGACGAGCGTGACGTCATCGCCCAGCAGCCCCCGCTCGGCCAGCTCGACGACGACACCGCGGCCCGACGGGTCGGTCCCGGCGTGCGTGTGGATGCGCAGGCCGAGCTCGCGTGCGAGGGACCAGTCGGTGGCAACGCGGTCGATCTCGGGCCGCACGGGATCCGGCGCTCCGAAGGCGATCGTGGTCAGCCCGTCGTCGGCCGGGGAACGGTCGGTGACCACGCGGCGCAGGGCCGCGCCGTGATCCGCCCGGCCCTCGGCCCAGTGGGGGACGGCATGGACGAACACCGTCCGCAGCCCGGCGTCGGCGTGTGCCTGGAGCGCCGCCTCGGTGTACCGCTCGTCGAGCTGGATGTCGGACCAGTCGGCCACGGTCGTGATGCCCGCCTCGACCGCGCTCAACAGCCCGATCAGCGTGGCGGCGTAGACGTCGTCGGGCTGGCAGTACCGGCCGTAGTCGGCTGCTGTTGGGGCCGGTTGTCCGTCCGGTCCGACGCCGAGGTTGCGAAGCAGCGTCTTCCACGCGTGGCGGTGGGTGTCGACGAAGCCGGGCATGACGATGGTGTCGGCGGCGTCCTGCACCTCGGCGTCGCGCGCGCGCAACCCGCGGCCGACCTCGGCGATCCGGCCGTCTTCGATGCGGACATCGGCCTGCTCGAAGTTGCCGACCCGCTTGTCGAGGCTGAGGACGCAGCCGCCCTTCAGCAGCACCCCACCCACTGGCTCTCGTCCTGTGTCGTGCCCCGGATCCGTCCACGCACCATTGAGCGGAACCGTGTGGCGGGACCCGAGACTCCCTACATGCACGCCGGCGGGAGACGGCGAGCGGCCTTAAGTATCACTGAACAAACTATAGGGGCGCAACCCGGGGAAAGCAAACGTTTGCTAGTGCACCTTTGCGGGGGAGTGGCGCACCTCCGGTGGTAGTAAAGAAAACTTGACATTGTGTCATTCTTTCTTCACACTGACCGATGTCAAGATCGTTTTACATCGGAGCTGGGCATGTCGTTCGAGGAGAAGGGGACCTGGGCCTACCTCGGCCTCGCGATCGTGATCCCCGCGATCTACTTCAGGCACGTGCTCGGGCTGATGGGACCGACCCCGGTCGCCGAGATCGCCTACGTGCGACCGCTGATCACGGCGATCGTTGCGGCGATCGCTGCCGCGATCGTCGCGCACATCCTCATCGCGGTCGCCAAGCCCAGCGAGGCCGACAAGCGCGACGTCCGCGACAAGGACATCAGCCGCTTCGGCGACTACGTGGGCGGGATCGTGCTGGGCGTCGCGGTCGCCGGCGTCCTGGTGCTGACGATGCTCGAGCTCGAGCACTTCTGGATCGCCAACGCCATCTATGCGGCGTTCATCGTCCAGGCGATCGCGTCCTCGATCGTCAAGCTCGTCGCCTACCGCCGGGGCCTGTAGCCATGGGCAGGCCGACGAGGGTCACCAACTCGATCCGTGCCCTGCGCTTCGCGAACGGCGAGATGACGCAGGCCGAGCTCGCCGACCGACTCGGCGTGACCCGCCAGACGGTCATCGCCATCGAGAAGGGCCGCTACTCGCCGTCCCTCGAGATGGCCTTCCAGATCGCGCGGGTCTTCGAGGTTCCGCTCGACGAGGTGTTCCAGTACCCCGACACCGAGGGCTGACCACACCGGCCCCGACCCCGAAGGAAGCCAAGTGCAAGCCATCATGAATGCCGCGGTGTGCCCGAGATACGGGCCGCCCGAGGTCGTCGAGCTGCGCGAGGTGGCCAGGCCCATCCCCGCGCCCGACGAGGTGCTGGTGCGGGTGCGTGCCACCAATGTGGGGCCCGCCGACGTTGCCTTCCGTTCGGGTGACCCGTGGTTCGCCAGGCTCTTCTCGGGTCTGCGCAAGCCGAGGCTGTCCATCCTCGGGGACGCGTTCGCCGGTGACGTCGAATCCGTCGGCGACGACGTGGAGGTGTTCACGGCCAGCGATCGGGTCTTCGGGTTGAGCCCGAAGCGCCTGGGCGCTCACGCCGAGTACCTCTGCGTGCCCGAGGACGGGCTGGTGGCGGTCATGACGCCTCGCATGACCGCCGAGGATGCGGTTAGCGTCCTCGAGGCGGCGACGGGGCTTACCTTCCTCCGCGATGTCGCACGGCTCCACAGCGGACACCGGATCCTCGTCAATGGCGCGTCCGGAGCGGTGGGCTGCTTCGCGGTCCAGCTCGCGAAGCACTTCGGCGCCCACGTCACCGGGGTGTGCAGCAGCGACAACGTGGCGCTCGTCGCCTCGCTCGGAGCGGACGAGGTGATCGACTACACGAAGGAGCAGTTCACCGACAACGGCCAGCAGTACGACGTCATCTTCGACGCGGTCGGCAAGAGCTCGTTCACCCGCTGCAAGGGCTCGCTGGCGCCCACGGGCTGCTACCTGTCCACCGTCCCCGGCTTCGGGATCCTCGCGAGCATGCTGTTGACCGCGATGGGCAGGGGCAAGAAGGCGAAGTTCGCCGCGACCGGCCTGATGCAGACCACGGACAACCTCACCCTGCTCGGCGAACTGTTCGAGTCGGGAGCGCTGAGGCCGGTCATCGACAGGCGCTATCCGTTGGCACAGATCGCCGACGCGTACCGCTACGTCGAAACGGGGCGCAAGAGGGGCACGGCCGTCATCACCGTGGACCCTCGCTGAGTCGGTTGTCAGGGACGAACAACCTCCGTGAACCGGGCACAAGCAGGTGCCGGCTATTGCCAGAAGGCGTCGCTCGCCGCCTGGTCGAAGTTGTGGAGCCAGTACTCCTTCACCTTGCCGTCGACCATGTGGAACACGTGGACGGCGTTCTGCTCCATGGTGCGGTCGCCCCGGCTGCCTCGCACCCTGACCAGGGCGACGGCGTGCTCGTCGTTCGCAAGGATGTCGTGAAGCTCCTGCTCGAAGGAGTCGGTGAGCTCGTTGAGCCTCGCGAACAGGCCGAACACCTCCTGCTTGCCGTGGTAGTCGCCAGCGAGTGGGTTGTTACCCGCCGAGTGCCATACGACGTCGTCCGCGAACAACTCGTTCAGGGTGTCCATATCCCCCTTCGCGAACGCGTCGTAGCCGCGGCGGAGGAGATCCTCGTTCGGATGCGCCATGCTCGTCTCCCTGTTCGCTGCCGGTTCGTATCCTGCGCCCAAGTGACCAACGGCGTCAAGGCCCAGGCCTGCTTGGACCTCCCGGAGGTCGGCTTCACGGCGAAGCGCAAGATGATCCCCATCGTCCTCACCTACGCTGGCGCGCTACCCCCACGGTGCTCAGATCACGCCGCGGTTGAGGGGCGGAGTGTCGTCGCCGACGATCGATGCCGCCTGCGTCCTCTGGTCGCGCGACAGCCGTGAGTACGGGCCGGTGCGACTCCGCAGTCATCGGCATGCAACTGTTGTCTTTCGGTCTGGGGCCCGCGATGTTGGCCGCTACGGCGTCCATCCGGGGAGCTCAGCGGCCTGTTCGAACCAGCTGGTCAGCTGCTGCTCGTCGAGGTCGTGGTCCTCCTGGATGTGCAAGGCCTTCTCGTTCGGGTCCTTGAAGTCGACGGGGGGTATGGGGTCGAGGTCGGCGCCGCGGAAGAACGTGAGCTTGATGTAGTTGGTGAAGCAGCGGAAGCTCACGAAGAAGCCCTGGTCCTCGACGCCGTACATGGGCTGGTTCCACTTGACGGCCTTGACGACGTGCGGGACGGCCTGCTCGATCAACGCATCGAGGTGGCGACCGACGTCGGACTTCCACCCTGGCATCGCGTCGATGTAGGCCTGCACCGGCGCGTCGCCGTCGCCTTTGGGGATCTGGGGGTTCCCGCCAGCCAGCAGCCTCGGGCCGTCAGCTTGGGACGTGCTGTGGTTCCTTCCCGCCATCGGTCACCCCTTGGTCGTGGTCACTCGGTCGCGTTGTGGGCCCCCGCGGCGACGACGAGGTCCTTGAAGGCGTCCTCGTCCAGCGCGTCGCCCTCACGGAGGTCGATCGCGCGTCGTGTGCCTGCCCTCAGGCTGGCGTTGAACAGCCCGGCGGGGTCGTCCAGCCTGGCGCCGTGCGCGAACGTGATCTTGACCTTGTCCGTGTAGGTCTCACCCGTGCAGATGATCCCGCCGAGCTCCCACACCGGGACGCCGCCCGGGTTCGACGGCTTGCGCCACTTGACCGTCTCGACCACGTCCGGCTCGGCCAGATGGATCATGGCGCGGACGCGGGCGAGGGTCTCGCCGCGCCAGTCCGCGAGCTCCGCGATCCTGGCATCGATGAGCTCGGAAGGCGACGCACCATCGCCGGTGATCGTCATCTGGCGAGGAAGGCGTCGAGCTTGTCGAGCTGCGCCTTGTAGCCCCACTTCATGCCGAACGCCGCCGCCTTCGCCTTCGCTCCCGAGCCGATCTCGGTGATGGTGATGCGGAGGTTGACCAGGGTCTTGCTGTCGTCCTCGGTGAGCCCGAGCTGGTTGACGTGCTCGATGAAGGTCGTGTCGGCCTCGCCCTCGGTCCACGACCGGGCCTCGTAGGCCAGACGGCGCGGTTCCTCGATCTGTGTGAACGTGCCTTCCAGCGGCCAGCGCGTGCCCTGGTACTTGCCCATGCCCTCGCCCGCCTCCATCACGATGTAGATCCTGCCGCCCACGCGCAGGTCGACCTCGCACTCGGGGATCGTGGTCTTCTCCGGCCCCCACCACTGCCGGAGCAGCTCGGGGCGTGTCCACGCCTCCCACACGTCGGCGATCGGCGCCGCGTAGGTCCGTTCGAACGTGAGGACCTTCTTCTTCCCGAACAGCTGCAAGATCATCGACCATCCTTCCCGGTCTCATCCGACGAGGCCAGGAACGTCTCGAGGGAGTCCAGACGCGCCTCCCACAGCGCCTCGAACGAGGCGACCCAGTCCCCGATCTCCTCGAACGGCTCCTCCTGCAGGTGATAGATGCGTCGGCGCGCGACGGCCTCGACATCCACGAGTCCAGCCTCACGCAGCACGCGGAGGTGCTTGGAGACCTGCGGCTGACGGATGCCCAGCTCCTCGGCGATGCCCCCGACCGAGAACGGGCGGAGGCGCAACAGTTCGACGATCTGCAAACGGCTCGGTTCGCCGAGCGCTGCGAAGGTGGCCGCGTCCATGCGCCGGACGCTACTCATCC
>CAZSQF010000112.1:0-8707 GCA_964608935.1 uncultured Actinomycetota bacterium
CTACCTCGAAGACGCCCTCAGATGCAGCGGGACCCGCCTGACCGCCGTGCGATCCGGCTACCACCAGGAGAACATCGCCTCAGTCGTCGACGTGGCACGCCAGCAGGGCACCGTCCCGAGCCTCCTTCCCGACGATACCCCCGTCCGCATGGTGGCCACGCAGGACGTCGGTGCACTGGTTGCTCGCTGCCTGGTCAACCCGGAGCGAGCCGGTTCCCGACGCGGTAGTGGTAGGTGGCGACCTCGGTGAAGCCCGAGGCCGCGTACAGGCGGGACGCGGCGGTGTTCGACCGCTCGACCTGGAGGTAGAGCTGCGGCGCGTCCTGATCGTGTGCCCATCGCGCGATCGCCGAGAGCACCAGGCGCGCGGCACCGCGCCTGCGAGCCCCGGGCACGGTGGCCATGCCGAAGACGCCGGTCCAACCGTGGTCGGTGACCGCCCGGCCGATCGCGACCGGTTCGTCGCCGGCGAACGCGGTCACGTAGGCGCTGGGCAGGGCGACCCGATCGAGCAGCGGCGTCTCGGTCCCGACGATTGTCCGGGGCCCGCCGGTGGTCGCCAGCACCGCCAGCCATCCCGGGTCCGGCTCCGCGCCAAGGCGTAGGCCCAGTCCCGGCGCCGGTGGCGCCTCGAACTGCGCTTCGACATCCATCGTCTGGAGCGAGATGGGGGCCTCCCACCGGTAGCCGCGCTCGGCGAGCATGAGGTCGAGGTCCGGCGGGCACCCGGGGCAGACCTGGAACCGCGTCGTGGCGTCGTGCGCGGCGTAGAAGTGCTCGGCGACCTCGATGCGCTCGGCGAGGTCGGTGTCGTCCGGGGCGCCGTGCGCGAGGACCGCACCCGACCACCAGGCGTTGCCGTCGGTGTGGCGCAGCCACCACCCGCCTGCACGGGTTTCGACGGCCGCGGGTGTCGCACGGGCGGCTCGGTCCAGCAGCTCTCCCGCGAGCTCCACCCGTCGATCCTCCTGCTCTCCGCAGCGGAGTGTCGCACCTCCACTGCCGTGCCTCACCGCCCATGGCAGCCTGCGGCCGCGTCGGAGGAAGGTCTGGACCTCGTCGCCGCAACGGCGGATGCTGTCCGGGTGGCGGAGGGAGGGGCTCGCGATGGCCGGAGGACGGGTGACCACGGTGGAGGAGACCGGGGACCTCGTTGCCGTGGTGATGCTCGCTTTCAGCACTGACCCGTTCGTGCGCTGGTTGCTGCCGGATCCGACGCAGTTCGTGACCTCCTTCACGCAGTTGACGCGCCTGCACGGGGAGCGGACGGCGACGGCCGGCGGGGCATATGCGCTGGCCGACGGGCGCGGCGCCGCGTTCTGGTACCCGCCGGGGGTCCATCCCGACGGTCAAGCGCTGGGGGCGATCCTCGAGGCGGCCGGGATCGTGGAGCGGGTCGCCTCCGTGTGGGAGCAGGTGGCGGCGTACGAGCCGACCGAGCCCCACTGGTACCTGCGGCAGATCGGGGTCGATCCCGCCCTCCAGCGCAACGGGAGTGGCGGAGCGCTGCTCGCTGCGGGGTTGGCCGACATCGACCGCCGCCGGGAACCGGCCTACCTCGAGGCGACCAGCGCAGGGAGCCGAGCGTTCTACGAACGCCATGACTTCACCGTGCTCGGTGAGGTCCGGCTCGGGGACTCGCCGCCGCTGTGGCCGATGCTGCGTGGGCGACGCTGATCCCGGCCGAGGCCGTCCGACCGGGGTGTGGTGGCGTCGGCGGCGGGGTGTCTCGTACCGTCACGGCTCCGTGAACGATCCGGAGCCAATGTGCGCCCCACCCATCTCGCGACCGTCCTCGCCGGCATCGCGCTCGTCGCGGCCTGCACCGAGGCCGAGCCCGACGAAGCCGCTGTCGACGAGCCCGATGCCGTCGAGGAGGAGCTGCCGGACGACCTCGAAGGCCTGCTCGATGCCGAGCCCGAGGACGTCGCGGTCGATGACGACGGCAACTTCCGCGGCCAGGGCGTCGTCGTGCCGGTTCCGGACGGCTGGCAGGTCGACCCGGCCGCCCTCGACGCGGGGCTCGTGACGGCGACGCCCGACATGCAGGGCCTGCCGGGTCTGGCTGCGGCTGCCGGCATCGGGGACAACCCGTTCCTCGGCTTCCAGGGGATGGACTTCGAGGCGGCGCTCGACGCCGTGCGCCAGCTCGACCCGCAGGCAGATCCCACGATCGACGAATCCGTCGACATCGCCGGCGCGGAGCGGGCCCGCCTGCTCGTCTTCGAAGGATTGGAGTCCCCTGTGGCCGAGGGCCAGGAGCCGCTCCCCGACACCGACCAGATGGTCGTGCTCGCCGAGGACGCGGCCCAGGGACTCGCGATCTTCAACTACTCGGCCGAGACCGGCGCGTACGACGACGGGATCGAGCAGTTGCTGCTGGCGGAGGCGGGGTTCGATCCCGACAGCGAGCCGACACTGCCCGAGATGCCCGAGTTGCCCGACCAGGACGAGCTCGGCGACCTCGAGGACGAGCTGGAGCAGTGACCGGCCCGAGGGCTCACAGGCGTCGTAGCGCCGCCGCCGGGACGTCGTAGGCAGCCCCGATCGCGGCCAGATTGCCGTAGCGGGCACCGGCACACTCGCGCTGGACCGCCAGGCGGTAGACGTTGGCGGCGACATGGGCGAGCAACCGCTCCTCCTCGTCGGCAGAGACCGAGCCGGTCGCGGTAGCCGCACGGTAGGCCGTCACCGCGCCTTCGAGCGCGCGACCCGCTCGACCGAGTGCCTCCGCGCGTTCCTTCACCAGCTCGGCGTCGACCTCGAGCTCGGCCCCCGCAACGCCTGTCGGACCGTCACGGCGGTTGGTCATAGGATCCCCGGTTCGCGACCCACGACAGGGTAGAAGGCGTCCGTGCTCACGAACACAGCGGTCGAGCGGCTGCGCGCCGAGACGCCCGGCTGCGCCGAGGTGATCCACCTCAACAACGCCGGCGCGGCCCTGCCGCCACAGCCCGTCGTCGACACCGTCGTCGCGCACCTTCGCCGCGAGGCGACCATCGGCGGGTACGAAGCCGCCGATGAGGCGGCCGGGGCGCTGGCTGACGTCTACGGGTCGGTGGCCCACCTCATCGGTGCGGCGGAGCACCAGATCGCGATCGTGGAGAACGCGACCCGGGCCTGGGACATGGCGTTCTACGCGCTGGCACGTGACCTCGGACCCGGCGATCGGATCCTCACCTCCCGGGCCGAGTACGCGTCCAACGTGATCGCCTTCCTCCAGGTGGCACGACGCTCCGGCGCACAGGTCGAGGTCGTCCCCGACGACGAGCACGGACAGGTGTCGGTGGCGGCACTCGAGGAGCTCATCGACGATCGCGTCGCCTGTGTCGCGGTCAGCCACGTCCCGACGCAGGGCGGGCTCGTCAACCCGGCCGAGGAGATCGGCGCGGTGACGCGCGCGGCGGGGGTCCCCTTCCTCCTCGATGCGTGCCAGTCGGTCGGGCAGCTCCCCATCGATGTGGAGCGCATCGGGTGCGACGTGTTGTCGGCCACGAGCCGGAAGTACCTGCGTGGTCCCCGCGGGGTGGGGTTCCTGTACGTCGCCGACGACCTGCTCGAGCGGCTCGAACCCCCGTTCCTCGATCTCCACGCGGCGACCTGGGTGGCCGACGACCGCTACGAGGTCCGTGACGACGCCCGCCGGTTCGAGAACTGGGAGACCAACGTGGCGGCCAAGCTGGGGCTCGGTGCGGCCGTGGACTACGCGCTGGCCGTCGGGATGGACGCCATCAGCCGACGTGTCGGGGTGCTGGCGGAGCGGCTGCGCGAGCAGCTGGCGGCCATCCCCGGCGTGCACGTGCACGACACGGGTGCCCGCCGGTGCGGCCTGGTCGGCTTCACGGTCGGTGACCGCTCCCCGGACGAGGTGGCGCGATCGCTGCGCCAGCGCCGGATCAATGTGTCGGTCACCGGGGTCGCGTCCGCCCGCTTCGACCTCGCACCCCGAGGCATCGACCGGCTGGTGCGTGCGTCGGTCCATTACTACAACACCGAGGACGACCTGGACGCCCTGACATCGGCCCTGGCATGAAGCTGCTGACCACCCTGATCGCGGCCCTGTCGGCGCCCTCCACGGAGGGCAGCGTGCGCGCGCTGGTCCGACTCCTCGCCATCCTCGTCACGGCCATCGTCGTTTTCAGCCTGGGCTTCCACGCCATCATGGAGTTGGAGGGACGCGAGTTCGGCTGGGCCGCGAGCTTCTACTGGACCATCGTGACCATGTCGACGCTCGGGTACGGCGACATCGTGTTCGAGTCGGCTCTCGGTCAGATGTACTCGCTGGTCGTCCTCCTGGCCGGCGCGCTCCTGATCCTGGTGATGCTGCCCTTCACCTTCATCCAGCTCATCTACCTGCCGTGGCGCGAGGCGACGCGCCGGGCCAGCGCCCCGCGCGAGCTGCCCGGGGACACCTCGGGCCACGTGATCGTCACCGGCCTGGAGCCGATGGAGCAGTCGCTGATCCACCGTGTCCAGGCCGCTGGACTTGCCTACGTCCTGCTCGTCGCCGACGTCGAGGAGGCGTTGGCACTCCACGATGCGGGCTACCGGGTGGCGGTCGGCGACCTCGACGACCCCGACACCTACCGTTCGATCCGCGCCGAGCGGGCCGCGCTGCTGTTCACGGCACGCACCGACACGACCAACACGAACGTCGCGTTCACGATGCGTGAGGTCACCGACCGCGGGCTGGTGGTCGCCACGGCGACCGCGGCGGACTCGGTGGACATCCTCGAGCTGGCGGGGTGCGACCTGGTGCTTCAGCTCGGTGAGCTCCTCGGCCGGGCGTTCGCCCGCCGGATCCTCGCGCCCACGGCAAGGAGCAGCACCATCTCCACCTTCGACGAGCTCGTCATCGCCGAGGCATCCGCCGCGGGGACGACGCTGGTCGGACGCTCGCTGGAGGAGCTCGAGCTGCGGGCCGACTTCGGGGTGTCGGTCGTCGGCCTGTGGGATCGCGGGGCCTTGCAGATGGCGAAGCCCGACCTCGTCATCGAGGAGACCTCGATCCTGCTCCTGGTCGGCACGCGTGAGCAGCTCGAGTCCTACGACGAGGCGTACGCACCCGATGATGACCCCGAGCCGGGCGGCGCCGACAGCCAGGACGGCAACGGCACCGACGGGCACGTCCTGATCCTGGGCGGCGGGCGCGTGGGTCGTGCGACAGCAGCGGCACTGCGCGAGGCGGGGACGCACTGCTGCATCGTCGAACGTCTGCCGGAGCGGGTCCGTGAAGACGGCAACTATGTCCTCGGGGACGCGGCAGATCGCGAGGTGCTCGAGCGAGCCGGGATCGCCGACGCATCCGCGATCGTGGTCACCACCCACGACGACGACATGAACCTCTACCTCACGCTGTACTGCCGCCGGCTGCGGCCCGACGCCGAGATCCTCGGGCGCGTCAACGTGGACCGCAATCTGTCGACGATGCACCGTGCCGGCGCCGACTTCGTCCTGTCCTATGCATCGACCGGCGCGACCGAGGTGTGGAACGCGCTGCGGGACGATTCCACCGTGCTGCTCGCCGAGGGACTCGTGGTCTTCCGGGTCTCGATGCCCGACGAGCTCGCGAACCAACGGTTGCGTGATCTCGACGTCCCGGCCAAGACGGGGTGCAGCGTGATCGCGATCGCCCGCAACGGCCGGTACGCGACCGACGTGGACCCCGACGAACCGTTGCCACCGAACGTGGACCTGGTCCTCATCGGTGACGAAGCGTCGGAACAGCGCTTCCTGTCACGGTACGTTGCGCGGCAGCAGTCGTCCGGGCTGCGCCAGTGGTGGCGTCAGCGTCGTGCATCGGTGGGTTCGAGCCGCCGAGCCCAGTTGCCGTGACCGGTGTCGCCCCTCCCGCACGCGCGTTTCCGTTATCGTGACCGCCACCTCCCGACGCGACCCGTCGCTCCGGGGGCGACTGCCGAGTCAGAGGTGAACAGGTGCGGTCGGACGGCGCCGAGCCAAGCCCATGGATCGACGCGACCCCCGAACACGGGGACGCTCACCGGGCTGACACGGACCGTTGACGACTCGAACCATCTTCGCCAGCAGCCTCGCGCTCGCGGCGGTGGTCATCCCCGTGTTCCTGTTCGGGGCGCTGTCCGATTCCCTGCGCGCGGACCTCGGTTTCGGCGAGGCGGCCACGGGGGTCGCGGCCACGCTGTTCTTCGCCGCCGCCGGGATCGGTGCGGCACCGCTCGGGCGCGTGACGGAACGCATCGGCGCCGGCCGGGCGATGCGGATCGGGGTGACGGTCAGCGCCGGCGTGTGCCTCGGGATCGGCCTCGGCGCGCGGAGGTGGTGGCATGTCGCGGTCCTGCTGGCGATCGGCGGCGCGGTCGTGGGCCTGGTCGACACCGGCGCGGCGCGGGCGTTCGCTGACAAGGTCGCGACAGGTCGCCGCGGACTCGCCTTCGGGGTCAAGGAAGGAAGCGTGCCGGTCGCGTCCATGCTGGCCGGCGCCTCGATCCCGTTGCTCGCCCTTCGTTTCGGTTGGGAGGTGACCTTCGCCGCGGGTGCCGTGCTCGCGCCTGCGGTGTGGTTGGCGCTGCCCGGGCTTCCGGGAGGTCGGCCGATGGTGGCGCGGATGGCCCGGTCCGCGTCCCTTCGCAGCGCGCTCGTGGTGGTGTCGGTGGGCGTCGCCCTGGGCGCGGGAGCCGCGACGGCAGGTGCGGCGTTCCTCGTCCCGGCCGCGACGGCGGCCTCCCTCTCGGCCGCGGCAGCCGGCACCCTCCTGGCGGTGGCGAGCGTGGGCAGCGTGTTCGTTCGTGTCGCCGTGGGCTGGGCGAGCGACCGGACCGAGCGTCCACCGGCCCGCCTGACGGCGGGGGCGATGGCGGTGGGGGCCGTTGGAGCCGGCGTGCTGGTCGGCGCCGAGGGGGCGACGCTGGTCGTCGGGGCCGTGCTGCTGCTCGGTGCCGGTTGGGGCTGGACGGGGTTGGCGTTCCTCACTGCGGTCCGGGCCGTGCCCGACGAACCGGCCGCGGCAGCCGGCATCGTGCTCACCGGCCTGGCGATGGGAGGCGCCGCCGGGCCGCTGGTGTTCCAGGCCGCTGTCGCCGCCGGCTCGTACCCGGCCGCCTGGCTGTTCGTCGCCGCCGGCCTCGGCGCGGGTGCCGTGGCCACCCTGCTGGGTGGCCGACGGCTCATGCACGTGGCCGACGCGACCGGGCCGTCCTGAGGTTTCAGCTTGCGTCCCTGGCGGCGACTGGTGCCGGTGCCTCCGCGGGCAGCTGCACCACGAAGCGGGAACCGCCGTCGGCGGAGTGCCCCAACCTGGCGTCGCCGCCGTGGAGCCGGGCGAACTCGCGGACGAGCGCCAGTCCGATCCCGCTGCCGGGGGAGGGGTCGCGCTCCTCGCCCCGGACGAACGGGTCGAAGATGCGCTGCTGCTGGTCCGCGGCGATGCCGGGCCCACCATCCTCGACGACTAGCTCGATCTCGCCGTCGCTGCGACGACAGCTGACGGCGACGCGGGTCCCCGGCGGTGTGTGCTTGACGGCATTGGCGACGAGGTTCTCGATCACCCGTCCGATCTGGGCCGGGTCGACCTCGGCGAAGACGGCCCCCTCGGGAAGGCTCAGCTCGTGGGTGTCGGTGTCGAGGTGGGCGATGGTCTGTCGCGCGAGCGCGGCGACGTCGATGTTGCGGCGGTTGGGCTCGATCACGCCCCGGGTGAGCCGATCCACGTCCAGCAGGTCGGTGAGCAGGTCCGCGAGCCGACGGGCGTTCTCGGTCAGCCGTGCCCGCAGTCGGACCTGTTGGGCCTCGGTGAGCGCGTCCACGCGTCGCTCCAGGATCTCCGCGAGTCCGAGGATGACGGTCAGAGGCGTCCGCAGGTCGTGGGACACCGCCTGGAGGAAGGCGCGTTGCATGTCCTGAAGCCGCGCGAGCTCCTCGGCCGCGCGTCGCTGATGCGCGAGGGCCGTGGCCATCGCCATCTCACGATCCTCGCGGCGTGTCACGTCCACCGCGACGCCCTGCACCGCGACGACGTCGCCGGCCGCGTCGTGGACCGGGGTCTCGCTGACCTCGAGCCAGCGCCACTCCCCGTCGGGACGCTGCCAGCGCAGCGTCAGGGGCCAGGCGACCCCGGTCGGATCCGCATGTGCGGCCTCGACCTGGGGGAGATCCTCGGGATGGACGTGGCGCCGAGAGACGTCGGGGTCCTGGTACCAGGTCGCGGCGTCGACGCCGGTGGTGACCTCGAGGGCCGGATTGACGAATTCGTAGCCGCGGGTGGGTCGGAGCCGCTGCCGGTAGAGGCCCTCGGGGACAGCATCCGCGAGTGCGTGGAACCGGCGCTCGCTGTCGACGAGCGAGGTGGAGCTGCGCGTGAGCAGGACGGCGAGCACGGCGCCGGTCACGAGCACGAACACCAGCCCCTTGAACACCTCGAGGGTGGTCGTGCTGACGTCGAGATGCCGCGCGGCCAGATCGGCAGCCGGGCTCGACGCGACGATCCACAGCCCGGCAACCACCATGTAGGCCGCGACGATCCGCCGGACCTGTCGGGGGAATCCCAAGGCTGACCTCCGACCGAGCGCGCTGCTCGGCGCGGCGCGGTCAACCGTAGTCCCCGGCGACCCGGCGGCGTGGGCAATACTGTCGTCGGCTCGCTCCCGGGCCGACACCCTGCGAGGGAGGCAGCGTGACCACCGCCGTGACCGGTGCTGTGATCTTCGATCTCGACGGCGTCATCACCGACACC
>CAZSQF010000113.1:0-8695 GCA_964608935.1 uncultured Actinomycetota bacterium
ACGGCGTCGCTGGCCACGACCTGCCCGACCGGCTGGTCCCCGCCGAGGATCGGCGGAGGCGTCCACGTCCCGGCCGGGACGACCTCCAGGGCGGTGAGCACCGTGACGACCGCCGCGGCCGACGCGCGGCACGCGCCGTCGGCCGCACGCGCGACCAACCCCCGTGGCCGGCCGTCCCGACCGAGCCACCCGGCGGCGAAGATGCCCTCGGCGCCGGGCTTGGCCACGACGCCCGCGCCGAGCAGCGCCGACTCGAGCCGGCCCTCGCCGCCGACGAGGTCGGGGCGCGCGAATCCGGCCTCGCGGACCCGCCGCCACCGCGGCTCGTGTGCCAGGGCGGCGAAGGCGCGGGCGACCTGCACGATCGGCACGGCCACCGCGGGCACCCCGCACCCGTCGACCCCCACCGCCTCGGGGGCGCCGAAGACCTCCGACAGCACGCCGAGGACGACCCGCTGGAGTGGCCCGTCCGGATCCAGGATCCGGTCGGGCCCCGTGCCCTGGTGCATGCCGGCGAGGAGGAACAGGGCGTGCTTGCCCGAACAGTTGTGCAGGATGGCGGCGGGAACCGCGCCGGGGTCGTGCTCGCCCCGGACCGATGGGCACGTCAGCCCGCTCGCAGGCGTGGCGGAGCGTTTCAGCAGACGTCGGACCGCGTCGAGGTGGGCCGGCTCGGCGCGGTGCGACGACCACGCGACGGCGACCTCGGCGGGCGCCGGGTCGCCGCCCGACAGCTCGAGCAGCTCGAGGCATGCCGCGGCCTGGAACGGCTTGGCGGTCGAACGCGCGAACGCGACGGCCGCAGGGTCCCCGACCGCCCCCAGGACCTCGCCGTCGGGGCCGGTGACCACGACGTGGCCGGTGTGCACCGACTCGACCACCTCCCGCCCCGATCCGACGTCGCGTCGGGTCGTGTCGGCGATCCGGTCACCGGGGCTCACCCGAGCATGGACGGGCCGTCGGCCCGCTCGCGCGCCTCGACGAGCGAGATCCATGCGCGGGCGACCTCCGGATCGAACTGCGTGCCGGCGTGGCGCTCGATCTCCTCGAGGGCGGCGTGGATCGGCATGGCCCGCCGGTACGGCCGGTCCGTGGTCATCGCGTCGAAGGTGTCGGCCATCATGAAGATCCGCGCCGGCAGGTAGATGTCCTCGCCCTTGAGCCCCTCCGGGTAGCCCTTGCCGTCCCAGCGTTCGTGATGGGAGCGGATCACCGAGACGGCGTCACCGAGGAACCGCAGCGGCTTGACGATGTCGACGCCGAGCAGCGGATGGGTCTTCATGACCGCCCACTCCTCGTCGGTCAGCGGCCCCGGCTTGTTCAGGATCGATTCGGAGATCCCGACCTTGCCGATGTCGTGGAGGAGGTAGCCGTAGCCGACCTCGGCCCGCTCGGCCAGCTCGGGCGCGAGCCGGTTGGTGAGCATCATCGCGTACCGGTAGGTCCGATCGAGGTGGTGGCGCGTGTAGGCGTCCTTCGCCTCGCAGGTCTCGGCGAGGGTGCGCACCATCGACGTGTACGAGGCTCTGAGCTCGCGGTAGGCGGCCTCCGCCTCCTCGCGGCGCAGCCGCTCCTGGGCGACGACGGTCTGGAGGTCCTCGGCGAACAGCACCAGCTGGCGCCGCATGAGCTCGAGGTCGTCGGCACCCTTGGGGTCCACCTCAGCGTCCCTGGCCGTCGACCGAGGGCTTGCCGAGGTCCCGGACCACCCCGAGCAGCTCGAGGGGGCGGAACGGCTTGTTCACGAAGGCGTCGCACCCGGCTCGCCGGCCCATGGCTTCGCTCTCGGGCCCGGCCATGGCCGTGAGCAGGACGACCGGAACCTCGGCCGTCGCCGGGTCCGACTTGATGCGCCGGCACACCTCGTACCCGTCCATCCGCGGCATCACGACGTCGCACACGACGACGTCGGCAGGATCCGCGGCCATGATCTCGAGCGCCGCCGGCCCGTCCGTGGCGGTCGTCACACGGAACTCGTCATGGTCGAGGACGGTCCGCAGGACCTTGAGCACCAGCGTGTCGTCGTCGACCAGCAGAACGTGGTGCGGCACTCAGCTCCTCACGACCCGTGGATGAGGTCTCGAACGGCGGCACGACCGTCCTTGTAGCGGGCAGCGAGCTCCGTGCGCACCGCGTCGATCCGGTCGAACAGCTGCCGGCGCAGCGAGGACAGGTGCTGCTCGTGCTCGGCGAGCCGGTCCACCAGGGCGGCCAGCTCAGCCGGGTCGTGGCGCTCCAGCCGGTCGAGGGTGCCCTCGTCGACGATCCGGTCGATGTCGGCTTCGAGCTGCTCGGCGCCGGCGGGGACGCGCAGCCGCGTCGATCGGGCCTGGAGCGGGTCGGTGACCGGCTGGTCGCCGGCGAGCAGCGTGGGAAGCAACGCGAGCAGCGGCTCCGCCCGGTCGTCGCCGTCGTCGCGGCGCCGCAGCAGCTCGGCACGCAGGATGTCGAGTCGGCCCTGGAGCACCCGGCGGGCGTAGGACACCGCCTCCTCCTGGGCCTCGCACTCGGCCCGCATGCTGCGGACCTCGTCGGTGGGCCGGTCCGCGAGGCCGTCCAGATAGTCGTCGGCGAGGATGTGGTCAAGCTGCCTCGACACGTCGAATCCCCTCCCGGCCAACGGAAGCCGAAAACGCCACGCTCTGTGGCCTGAACCGTACCCGTGAGCCGGGTCGGGTGCGCTGAGGCCGGTGCGCAGTAGGCTGACGCGCATGTCTGGTGACCTTTCGGAGACCCCGGCGGCCGACCTGTGTCGCGGTCTGGCCGCGCGCGGCGCGTCCGGCGGGCTCGAGCTCGACGGCCCCGACGGCCCCGGCCGGATCGTGTTCGTCGACGGTCGCGTGGTGGCTGCCACCTCGCCGACGCCGCGCGGCCGCCTCGGGGATCGCCTGGTCGGCGCGGGGCTGCTCGACGACGACGCCCTCGCGGGCGCGCTCCACAGCCAGTCGCAGGCGCCCGAGCACACACGGCTCGGCGCCCTGCTCGTCGAAGAGGGCCTGGTGTCCCATGATGCGGTGCGCCTGTTCGTGCAGGAGCAGGTGATCGACGCGTTGTTCGACATCCTCCGCTGGCGGTACGGCACCTACCGCTTCCTCGAGGGCGAGCCCGCGGGCATCCCCGAGGTCCCGCTGTCGATCGCGGTCGACGAGGTGCTGGTCGAGATCGCACGGCGGCAGCACGAGTGGGACGAGCTGTCCCGGGTGATCCCCGACCTCGAAGCCGTGCCGACGTTCCGATCGTCTGGGTCGACGACGAACGCCGCCCTCGAGCCCGACGAGTTCGCCGTCCTGGCCAGCGTCGACGGCCATCGCAGCATCCGCGAGCTCGCGAGCGACCTCGGCTACGGCGAGTTCGAGGCGGCGCGGATCATCTACGGCCTGTCTTTGCTCGGCGTGGTCGATGTCCGGCTCCCCGAGGACGAGGTGGGAGCCGCCCTCGACGACGCGCTGGCCTACGACGAGGACGGCGAGCCCGCGGAGGAGCTGCCGCCCCTCACGGGCCGGGCCCCGTCCGCGACCGGCGACGACGACGTCGAGGACCAGGGCACGGTCATCGAGGCGGATCTCCCCCCACCGGCCGGCGACTTCGGGGCCATCCTGACGCCACGCACCGACCGCGACGACGCACCGGCCGATCCGCCGGCCGCGGCCGAGACCCCACCACCGGCCGTTCCGCCGCCACAACCCGCGGCCGACACGCCACCGGCCGGCGACCGTCCGGCCCCGTCGGGTGACCATCGGGAGGTGTCCGAGTTCCTGCGCGAGCTCAGCCGCCTGGCGATCGACGACGCGCCCGAGCCTCCGTCGCGGCCGAGCCCGCCGCGGCCACCGGAACCCGACGAGGCGAACGAAGGCGCGCCGGACGAGTCGCGTGACGACAGCAAGCGCAAGCGCCGGGGCCTGTTCGGACGCGGTTGACGGACTCGGTCGGGCGGGTCACTGCGGGTAGGTGGTGGTGTCGACCGGGCCCTGCCAACGCTCGTGCGCGTCGTCGATCACCTCGAGCGCGTCCTCCCTCGGGCGCCACCCTCGGATCTCGACCAGCTTCTGCTCGAGATCCTTGTAGATGCCGAAGAAGTGCGCGATCTCGTCCAGCAGGTGCTCGGGCACGTCACCGAGGAACCTGAGCTCCCGCCACCGCGGGTCGTGGTCGGCGACCGTCAGGATCTTCTCGTCGGGCCCCTTGTCGTCGCTCATGTCGAGCATGCCGAGCACCCGTGCCCGGATCGTGCAACCCGGAAAGCTCGGCTCGCCGAGGATGACCAACGCATCGAGGTGATCGCCGTCCCGGGCCAGGGTCTGCGGGATGAAGCCGTAGTCCCCGGGGTAGCGAACGGCCGTGAACAGCATGCGGTCGAGGGTGAAGGTCTGGCGCTCGAAGTCCCACTCGTACTTGTTGCGCGATCCCATCGGGACCTCGATGAACACCTCGAGGGTCTCGTCCATGGCGCTCACCTTCCGACTCGGGCCCGGGGGACCCTACCGACGCCTGGCTGGAGTATCCTGCCCCGCACCTTTCCCCCGCCGCACCCCGGAGGGTCGAAGTGCTCGACGTCGGTCAGCCCGCTCCCTCCTTCCGCCTGCCCGACCAGGACGGGACCGAGGTCGCCCTCGAAGACCTCCGAGGCCGTCCCGTCGTCGTCTACTTCTACCCGAAGGACGACACCAAGGGCTGTACCACCCAGGCCTGCGGGATCCGTGACCACTGGGCGGAGTTCGAGGCGGCCGGTGCCGCGGTACTCGGGATCTCACCCGACGACGTCGACTCCCACGCCCGCTTCGCCGGCAAGTACGACCTGCCGCACCGGCTGCTCGCCGACCCCGACCGCCGGGTGATCGACGCCTACGGGGCGTGGGGCCTGAAGAAGCTCTACGGCAGGGAGTACGAGGGCGTGCACCGATCGACCGTGCTCGTCGACCCCGACGGTCGCGTCGCGGCGGTGTGGCCGAAGGTGCGGCCGGCCGAGCACGCCGACCAGGTGCTCACCGCGATCCGGAACCTGGACGGCGCCTGACGCCGCCGGCCGCCACGCGTCACCGCGTGGCGCGGTCGCGGCGGCGCGGCACGTCCGGGTCGTGGCCCGGAACCTCCAGGCCGGCGCCGACCAGTGTCACGACCTCGATGCTCGAACCGTCGTCGTCACCGTGGACGCTGCCGACCTCGGCGTCGCCCGGGACGAACGCGAGCGCCCGGTCGCCGTCGGGCGACACCGACGTGACGGTGGCCTTGTGCCGTCCGCTGCCGAGCTCCCGCCCCGGCTCGCGGGCTCCGTCCCGAGGTGCGACGACCGCGAGGCGCCGGCGCGGGCGGCCGAGGGTCCACATCCGAGCCACCGCCTCCTGCCCCGGGTAGCAGCCCTTGGCCAGGTGGGTGTGGGTCGGCAGCAGGCCGAGCTCCTCCGGCAGGTGGGGCGCGACCACCTCGACCCCCCAGGCCGGGACGCCCTGACGGATCCGCCACGCCTCGAGGTCGTCGCGGTCGCCGTGGCGGGCGCCGGCGTCGTGGAGCACCTCCACGACGTCCTCGACGGCGGCCGCGGGGCCCAGCAGGTCGACCCGGCCTTCGTCGCGTCCGATCACGAACACGTCGCTGCCGGCGGGGCGGACCGTGCCGGGCGGTGCGGTGACGTTGGCGGCCGCGGCGATCTCCGCGCAACCGTCGCCGCACAGGGTGACCATCACCTCGTCGGTCAGCGTGAAGGTGGCGTCGAGCAGGAACGTGCGGCCACCCAGCACCTCGACGAGCGTCTTGGCGACCTCGTCGTCGGGGGCCAGCAGCGCGAGCCGGTCGGACAGCACCGCGACGTCGAACATCGCCACCGGCGCCCCGTGGGCGTCGAGATACATGGCGCCGCGCACGTCTCCCGGCGCCGCGTCGGCGAACGACTGGGTGGTGGTGTCCTCGAGGTAGCTCAGCCGGTCCGCGCCGGTCACGTCGACCCGTCGCGTGGCCGTACGGACGACCGCGGCGGTCCGTGGCGAGGACGCGGAGGTGTGCTGGTCGGACACGGCGGCGCTCCTGTGGCGGACGCTCGCGGGCCGGGCCGGCCCGTCACCGCCGAGGGTACGAGGCCGTGCCCGTGCCGGCGCGGACCGTCAGGCGGGGGCGCCGTCGAGGACGCGGCGCAGCTCGTCCGAGCGTGGCACACCGCTGGTGCGCGCGAGGATCCGCCCCCCCGGCTCGACGACGAGCAGGGTCGGCACCCGCCGGACCCGGTGCTCCTCGGTCAGCCCGAGATGGTCGGCGGCGTCGGCGTAGACCCATCGGAAGCCGGCACGCTCGGTCGACAGCTGGTGCAGGACCTGCTTGACCGACTCGCACGGCGTGCACGTCGGGGAGCCGAGCAGGACCGCGCCGGCGTCCGCCGTGTGCAGGTCGAGCCCCAGTGCGTCGAGGTGGTCCTCGCGCACGCGGCCCTCACCGCCCGAGCGGACCTCGCCGTCCCGACGCTGCCACCAGCGTCCGACGACCAGCGCCGCCACGAGGACTGCGACGACGGCCACGGCACGCACGAGGATCGGGTCCATCACCGGCCTCCACCGGGCGTGGCCTCGACCGGGGACCGGCCGCGGCCCGACCGCGATCGCAGGCGCTGCCCGAACAGGTACAGCTCGCAGCCGATGCACAGGCCCGTCAGCGCCAGCAGCGCCGACAGCGCGAGGACGATGCCGACGACGACCCAGCCGGCCGTGGTGGCGCCCACGCCGAACAGGGCCAGCGCGACCGTGGCGACGAGCAGGCCGCACAGCTGCGCGAAGCGCGGCGGGCCTTCGGACTCGGTCTCGGGGGGTGGGCCGAGGTCGAAGCGCCGCTTGAGGGCACGGAACAGGTTGCCGTAGGGGGACCACGCCAGGCCGGCGAGGCTGGCCACGCCGAAGGCGAGCCACTGCCAGGCGACGAGGCCGATCCCGATCGGTCCCTGGACGATCACGGCGGTGCCGAGCACGACCGTGGTGATCCCGGCGCTGAAGCGCGGACCACGGACATCGATGACGAGCCGACCGTGCTCGTCGGTGGCGAGCTCACGAGCCATGGACGGGTGCCTCCGGGGGGTGGACGTGAATGCGGGTGGATCCGGTCATCGGCCGGTCGCCTTGCGCAGCAGGACCCGGACGGCCGGCTTGGCCTTGAGATCGCGCACCCGGGCGACGTCGACGACCGCGTGGCCGGCGCGATCGGCCCAGCGGGCGTACGCCGCGGGGGCGCCCTGCCCGTCGGTGAGCACCTCGAGGTGGTCGCCCGGGCGCATCGGCACCATCGCGCGCATCGCGGCGACCACGCCCCGCTCGTAGCTCTGGCCGCGGTTGTCGACGGTCGCGACCGGGCTCGGCTGGGACCCGAGGCCGGCCTCGTCGAGCTCGGCACGGACGCGGCCGGCGCGGGCCTCGACATGGGCGGGCGCGCCGGCGGCCGCCAGGGCGCCGCGCAGGAAGCCGGTCGCGAGCGCGTCGCCGACCTGGCCGTCGACCTCCCCGATCAGGCGTAGCCCGACCTCGAGCCCATCGACCACCACCGCGTCGGCGTCGACCTCGGCGAGGCGGACCTCGGGGAAGGCGGCACGCAGCGCCTCGACGGCGATGACGGCGGCGGCCTGGAAGTCGCGGGTGTCGGCGCGGCCGGCCGTCGCGGACACGAGCTTGCGGCCCTGGTCCTCGGCCAGGATCGCGAGCTTGTCGCGATGCTCGGCGAGGCCGGCGATCAGCTGCACGACCGCGTGGACCGCGAGCTGGCTGCCGGGCGGCACCTGCACCTCGTGGCCGGGCGCCGCCTGTTCGCGTGCGACGTAGACCTTGGCGGGACGACCGCCGCCGGGGTGCTTGCGTCGTCCCGTGACCACCAGCCCCGCGTCGGCGAGCTGATCGAGGTGGTTGCGCGCCACGTTCGGGTGGAGGCCGAACATCTCGGCCACCTCACGCGCGGCCAGCGGCTGGCCCTCCTGCCGCAGCCGGCGGTAGATGCCGGCGCGCGTCGGGACGCCGAGGACGCGCGCGACCTCCTCGTCGCCCACGTCCCAGTCCTCCGCAGCGCCAACGGCTGGCGGCGGGACGGAGGTGAGGGCGCTGGCTGCCACGGGCGGGTTGGTCTCCACGCATCTTGGGCCTGGTCGCAACGTGCAACGTGCATCGTCGGCCGGGGATGCCGCCGAGGACGCCCCGGACAGTGTAAACAGTGTAAACCGTGGGCGGCGGGCGCGCCGGGGCGACCGCCCGCGCGGGGAGGTTGGACGGTGGCGCTCGTGGTCTGGCATCCTGCCCCGCCGCTGCCCCCGAGGAGACGACCGTGCACCTGCTGGTGCTCACGGACCGCCCTGGTGGGGGCAAGTCGCTCCTCCCCGCACTCGAGTACCTCGACCACACCCTCCAGGACGCGCCGCTCGACACCGGCTCGTTGCACGGGATGGCCGCCTGCGACGTGGTCGTGGTCGATGCGACGCAGGACCTGCGCCAGGCGGCCGGGGCGGCACGGGCGGCCTCGGTCCACGACCTGCCCCGACCGGTGCTGGTGATCATCTCGGAGGGTGGGCTCGCGGCGCTGAAGGTGACGTGGGGTCTGGACGACTGGATGCTGCCCCACGCCTCCCCCGCCGAGATCGAGACACGGCTGCGGCTGGTCGTCGAGGCCGCCGCCGCGGGACAGCCGCACCGGGCCGCCAACGTCGGCGACCTCGTCGTCGACGAGGACAGCTACCAGGTCC
>CAZSQF010000114.1:0-8684 GCA_964608935.1 uncultured Actinomycetota bacterium
CCGGACGGCTGACGGCCTACAGCCACGGCGCCGGCTGAGCGTGCAAGCTCGGTCCTGGTGACCTGGCGCAGGTCCTGCGCCCCCTGGCCCCCGCGCGTCACGCCGACCTCGTGATAGGCCGTGACACGCGCGACGACGCCATCGTCTGGCGCCGTCCGAGCGGCCCTGCGCTCGTGGCGACGGTCGACGTGTTCACCCCGATCGTCGACGATGCCGCGACGTGGGGCCGGATCGCCGCCGTCAATGCCGCCAGCGACGTGTACGCCATGGGCGGCACCCCGTTGTTCGCCCTCGCGATCGCGGCGTGGCCACGTGACGACCTGCCGCTCGAGCTCCTCTCGGACGTCCTCGCCGGCGGCCAGGACGCTGCGGCCGACGGCGGATGGGTGGTGGCCGGCGGCCACACCGTCGACGGTGCCGAGCCGATGTACGGGCAGGCCGTCGTCGGCGAGGTCGACCTCGATGCGGTGCTCACCAACGCCGGCGCCCGGGTCGGCGATGCGCTGGTGCTGACCAAGCCCATCGGCACGGGCCTGCTGGCGACCGCGGTCAAGCGTCGCGAGCCGTCCGCGATCCAGCCCGGAGGTGAGCTGTCGGAGACCTACGCGGTCGCGGTGGCGGAGATGACCCGCCCGAACGCGCAAGCGGCCGCGGCCGCGCACGCCGCCGGCGCCCATGCCGCCACCGATGTCACCGGGTTCGGCCTGCTCGGCCACCTCCACCAGCTCGCGATCGCGAGCGGCGTCGGCGCCGAGGTCGACCTCGGGGCGGTGCCGCGGCTGCCGGGCGTGGAGGGCCTGCTCGCGGCCGGCGAGATCCCTGGCGGGACGCTCAGGAACCTCGCCCACGTCCGGCCGCACCTGTCCGCAGCGGGGGTGGCCGAGGACGACCTCGTGCTGCTCGCCGACGCCCAGACCTCCGGGGGCCTGCTGCTGTGCCTCGACCCCGCGCAGGCCGAAGGCGCCGTCCACGGGCTGCGGGGCACGGGGCACGACGCCGCGGTGATCGGCCACGTCATCGACGCCCACCCCGGCGCGATCGCGGTCGGATGATCCGTCAGCCCGTCAGTGGCCGCTGCGCTCTCAGTCCACGCGCCGCTTGACCACCCGCTCCGGGGTGATGCGCAGGATCGCCCGCTCGCTGCGGATCCGGTCCGGGTCGTAGGGCTTGCCGCGGTAGCGCTGCGAGCAGGCGTCGATGTGTGCCCTCGCCTGGGGGCCGCGGATGATGCTCGTGACCCGCCCCCGCACCTCGGCATAGCGGTAGGGGTCGTCGAGCTGCCAGATCATCACCGACACCCGCGGGTCACGCTCAACGTTGCGGAACTTGGCGCGGTGGACCTCGGTGTTGATCAGGATGTGTTCGTCGTCGGCGTCGACCCACATCACCTGGGTCTGGGGCTGGCCGTCGGCGAACAACGTCGTCAGCGCGGCATAGTTCGTGGTCGTTGCGAGGACCTTCACGTCGGCGTCGAGCGGCACGGGTGTCTCCTCGTCGGTCCCGGGCAGTTTGCTCCGTCGGGACGAAGATAGAGGCCCGCCCTCGGGTACGGTCGTGCGCGGCAGGAGGGACGGGTGAGCGAGGACGTATTCGAGCTCGACCGCGCAACCTGGGACACGCTGGTCGAGCGCGCGTGGTCGGACTTCCCCTACGAGGTGTGCGGGCTGCTCGGTGTCCGCGCCGACGGCACGCTCGCCCACTTCCCGATCGACAACGCCGAGCGCTCCATGACCTACTACGTCATGGAGCCGAAGCAGCTGCTGAAGGCGATGCGCGAGATCGAGGACTCGGGCTGGGGCCTCGCGATCTACCACTCGCACACCCACACACGGGCGTACCCGTCGGCGACCGACATCCGGTTGGCCGCCTACCCGGAGGCGACCTATCTCATCATCACGCTCCAGGACCGTGACCACCCGGGGGTCCGCGCGTTCTCGATCGTGGACGGTGAGGTAGCCGAGCGACCGGTCGTGGTGCGCGACGAGCAGGTGGTCTGAGCGTGGTGGCCATCGGACCGGCGCTGCGGGTCGCCCTCAAGGTGGCGCCCATCGCCCTCGAGGTGACCCGCCAGCTCGACCGGCAGCTGCGCCCGCACCTGCTCGCCTACGGGGCGGCCCGGTCCGTCGACGGCTACGTCGGGCGGTGGATCGGCGACAGCGGCTCGCACTGGGTCGTGTTCGCGTCGCCCACCGACGCGCCGCTCAAGGTGTTCCCGCCCCTGTCCGAGGACGAGCTCGACGTCGTGGCGCGGCAGCTCGACCGCAGCACGGTCCGGCATCACAGCGAGCTCACCGAGGCCAAGGCCCGGGACGCGGCGCTGAGCATCCGCAGCGCTCCCGCGAAGACCCTGGGCAGGCTGCGGCGCGACCGGGGCTGAGCGGGCGTCGCCCACCGTCAGGTGGCTTGCCGCAGGGGCTCGGCCAGGTCGCCGCGTCGGTCCACCACCACCTCCGGGACATCCAGCCACGCGCCGAGGTCGGCCAGCTCGGCCGCGAGCTCGCGCGCGACCGCGACCCGGTCGACCCCGGGCTCCGCGTGAGCCGAACGCACCAGCAGCCGTCCCGCCGCCCGGTCGGCCTTGAGGTCGACGCGCGCGACCAGCTGGTCGCCGAGCAGGAACGGCAGGACGTAGTAGCCATGGATCCGCTTCGCCTCGGGCACGTAGATCTCGATGCGGTAGCGGAAGTCGAACAGCCGCTCGGCGCGGTCGCGGAACCACACCAGGGGATCGAAGGGGGACAGCAGCGTCCGGGCTCGCAGCTGGCGGGCCGCACGCGCCTCGGGATGCAGGTAGACCGGTTCGGCGCCCCAGCCGCGGACCCGGACCTCCTCGAGCTCGCCGGCCGCGGCCAGCGCCGAAAGGATCCGCCGTGCCGGCCCGATCTTGAGGCGGTGGTAGTCGGCGAGATCGGCGGCGGTGCCGATGCCGTGCGCCCGGGCGGCCCGCAGCAGCAGGCGGCGTCGCGACGCCTCCTCGCTCGGCATCTCGACCTCGCGAGCCCACGCAGGGATGACGCGTTCGGTGAGGTCGTAGACGGTGACGAACTGCGACGTGCGGTGGTCGATCGCGAGCTCGCCACGGATCGCGAGATAGTCGAGCGCGATCTTGCCCTTGGGGTTGCCCCACCACGGCCCGTCGCGCCGGCCCGGGTCGGTGAGGTCCTGGACGCTGCGCGGCCCGTGCTCGGCCACCTCGTCGAGCACACGGTCGAGGTAGCCGGGGTCGTCGGCGAGGAGCATCTCGACCCGGGCCCACGGCTTGGCGGTCGCTCGCCAGTGGTGCATCAGCGGCCAGACCTCCATCGGCGCGCACGACGCGACGTGGATCCACCCCTCGAACGCGTCGCGTGAGCGCCACAACCATTGGTCCCGCGCGACACGGTCGTGGTGGCCGATCCGCGACCAGAACGGCAGCTCGTGGGCGCGCGCCAGCACGTTGACGCTGTCGAGCTGGACCACGTCGACGGTGTCGACCACGCGCCGCAGATGGCGGACGTCGCGGCGCACACCCGGGTCCGGGCGCGGTCGCGCCAGCCCCTGGGCGGTCACCGCGAGGCGGCGGGCGTGGGCCACGGACAGCGTGCGCATGGCGCGGGACGCTAACGGGTGCGGGGTGGTGGGGAAGAACCACGCCCGCCGGCACGTTGCCACGACCCGAAGCGGGAGGCGGCCCGGCGCCGCCGGTAGGCTCCCGACCGATCCGTCGACACGAAGGCCGACACCGCATGCCCTCCGTTCGCATCCCCACGGTTCTGCGGTCCCACACCGCCGGCGAGTCCAAGCTCGACGTGGACGGCGGCACGGTCCGCGAGGTGTTCGACCGGCTCGTCGCCGACAACCCCGGCCTGCGCGACCAGCTGTTCGAGGGCGATCAGGTCCGCGGCTTCATCAACGTCTACGTCGACGACGAGGACATCCGCTACGTCCAGGGCCTCGACACCCCCGTCGAGGACGACACCGAGATCGCGATCATGCCGGCCGTGGCCGGGGGCGCCCGCTAGCGCCCCACCGCCGCGCCGCCCGCGAGGCAGGGGCTGAACGAGCGTGCGCTACGACGACGTCTCGCAGGCGGTTGGCAACACGCCGCTGGTGGGCCTGCCGCGCCTGTCCCCGGACGGCTACCGCATCTACCTCAAGCTCGAGGGCCACAACCCGACCGGCTCGGTCAAGGACCGGGTCGCCAAGTACCTGATCGAGCAGGCCGAGAAGCACGGTGACCTGCAGCCGGGCCAGCGCGTGCTCGAGCCCACCTCGGGCAACACCGGCATCTCGCTGGCGGCGATCTGTCGTCCCAAGGGCTACCCGCTCACCTGCGTGATGCCCGAGAACACCTCCGAGGAACGACGCCAGCTGCTCGAGATGTTCGGCGCCGAGATCGTCTACTCGCCGGCGACCGAGGGCTCCAACGGGTCGGTCCGCGTCGCCCGCGAGATGGCGGCCGCCGACCCCGACGTGTTCATGCCGTTCCAGTACGGCAACGCGGCCAATCCCCTCGCGCACTACGAGACCACCGCCCCCGAGATCATCCAGGATCTGCCCGGGGTCACCGCGTTCGTGGCCGGGCTCGGCACGGGCGGCACCGTCACCGGCGTGGGCAGGCGCCTCAAGCAGTACGACCCGGACATCAGGATCTACGCGGCGGAGCCGGAGTACGGCGACCTCGTGTACGGCCTTCGCAACCTCGACGAGGGATACGTGCCCGAGGTGCTGGACCAGTCCGTGCTCGACAGCCGCATCAAGGTGAACTCGCTCAAGGCCCTGACCTACACGCGCCGGCTGGCCGAGGAGGAAGGCATCTTCGCTGGCGTGTCGACGGGCGCGTCCCTGGCCGTGGCCGTCCGCGTCTGTGGGCGACTGCCCGAGGGCTCCACGATCGTGGCGCTGTCACCCGACGGTGGCTGGAAGTACCTGTCCACCGGCGCCTACGCCCGTGGCGACGTCAACGAGATCGCCACGCGCCTCTCCGGGACGCTGTGGGCCTGAGACCTCCTGGAGACGTCATCCGAATGGGGTGGGGCGTCACGGGACCTCGGTAGCCTCGGCCGCGACTCGGGGAGAGAGACGACGATGGCCTTCGACGTGCACGTGCTCGGCAGCGCCGGGTCGCATGCGGGCAGGGACCGGGTCTGCTCGGGCTACCTGCTCGAATCCGGGGGCACGCGCCTGCTGGTGGACTGCGGCAACGGGGCGTCGGCGATCCTGCAGCGGTTCTGCTCGTTCGACGATCTCGACGGCATCGTCATCACGCACCGCCACGTCGACCACTGCATCGACCTCATCGGGATGTTCTACGCGCTGCGCTTCCATGCCGAGGGCCACAGGACGGTGCGGCTGTACGCGGCCCCCGAGGTCCATGAGATGCTGACGGGCCTGCTGTCCGACGACTCGGCCTTCGCCTTCAACGAGGTCTTCCACCACGTGCCCATCCACGCCGGGGACCACTTCCACGTCGGGGCCTTCGACATCACGTGCTACCCGTCGATCCACCCCGTCCCGACCGTCAGCCTGCGCATCGAGGCCGGGGGCCGGACCCTGGCCTACTCGTCCGATTCGGCGGGAGGTCCGGAGCTGGTGCGCACCGCCACCGGCTGCGACGTGTTCCTGTGCGAGGCGACCTGGCAGGGCGACGGCTCCGACATCCCCCCCGACATCCACCTGACCGCCTCACAGGCCGGCGAGCTCGCCAGGCAGATCGGCGTGCCCCGCCTGATCATCACCCACGTGCTGGGGTCGCTGGACCCCGAGAAGTCGCGCAAGCAGGCCAGCAAGGCCTTCGCGGACGACGTCGAGCTGGCCATCCAGGGCGAATCCTTCACCGTCTGACGGCGCGGTTACGGTGCTCAGCCACCGTCGACAAGGACCTGCCGTGCCCCGTGCTGATGGCCGCACCTCGGACCAGCTGCGCCGCGTGACCCTCGACGTCGACGTGCAGCGTGCGCCTGCGGGATCGTGCCGGGTCTCGTTCGGCGACACCCGGGTGCTGTGTGCCGCGTCGGTGATCGAAGGTGCCCCGCGCTGGCGAAGTCGGCGCGGGTGGGTGACGGGCGAGTACGCGATGCTGCCCGGAGCCACGCCCGACCGCGCTGGTCGGGAACGCCAGGGGCCGGGTGGTCGCTCCAAGGAGATCGAACGCCTCATCGGCCGGTCCCTGCGCAGCGTCGTGGACATCGACCGGCTGCCGGACGTGACGGTCACCGTGGACTGCGACGTGCTGGACGCTGACGGCGGCACCCGGACCGCTGCCATCACCGGCGGGTGGGTCGCACTGGTTCGAGCCCTGCGTACCGAGGGCCACGACGCGGCCGTCACCGGGCAGGTCGCGGCGGTGTCGGTCGGCATCGTCGACGGCGAGCCTCGCCTGGACCTGCCCTACGAGGAGGACAGCCGGGCCGAGGTCGACATGAACGTCGTCGCCACCGCCGACGGCCGCCTGGTCGAGGTGCAGGGGACCGCCGAGGGTCAGCCGTTCGACCGCGACGCGCTCGACGCGATGCTCGACCTTGCCATCGGCGGGTGCGAGCAGCTGTTCGCCCTGCAGTCGGTCGCGCTCGACGCCTGACCGCTGCCCGACTGTGAAGGGAGATCGATCGTGCGCATCGTCGTCGCCACCGGCAACCCCGGCAAGCTTGCCGAGCTGGACCGCATCCTGGAGGCTCTCGACGTCGAGCTGGTCCCGATGACCGAGCTGGGCCTCGACGCCCCGGTCGAGGACGGCGCCACCTTCGAGGCCAACGCCCTGATCAAGGCGCGAGCCGCCGCCAGGGCCACGGGGCTGGCGGCCCTGGCGGACGACTCGGGGCTGGAGGTCGACGCGCTCGGCGGTGCGCCGGGTGTCCGCAGTGCCCGCTATGCCGCCGACGAGCAGCGCCAGGATGAAGGCGCCAGCGATCCGAGAGCCGGCGACGGCGACCTGGCGAACAACCGCCGGTTGGTCCGTGAGCTGGCCGCGGTGCCAGCCCGCGACCGTACGGCCCGGTTCGTGTGCGCCGCGGCCCTGGTGGCGCCCGACGGCCGCGAGTGGACCGAGCGCGGCACGATGGAGGGGCGCATCGTCGACGAGCCGCGGGGGTCGGCTGGCTTCGGCTACGACCCGCACTTCGTCGCCGACGGCGAGACCCGGACCAACGCTGAGCTGGCTCCCTCCGAGAAGGACGCTCGATCGCACCGGGGGGCGGCCTTCCGCGCGGTGCGGCGGCACGTCGAGGCGCTCGTGGCCGAGGCCGGCTGAGTGATCTAGTCCATACTGGCCACGTGTGCACGTCCACCCGAGCTGCGCCCATCACGCCCTCCCGGTGGTCTACGACCGGAGTCGTTGCGTGCCCCGAACGGGTCGCCTACGGTCGGTAGCCCAGACCTTCGGCAGTGCTGAGGGCCCGGACCGCATGTGTCGCACAGCACCACCAACCGTCGCGTCGCACGTGAGTGCGAGTCGCCCGGGGGCCCCACCCGGGTGGGCGCCGTCGAACGGCCGCTTCTGGCCCACGCACTGCCCAGTCCCCGACAGGGAGACCTGCGATGAAGCACACACGCACCTTCCGATCCCGACCGATGCGCCTCATGGCGCTCGCCGGGGTCGCCGCACTGGCACTGACCGCCTGTGGCGGTGACGACGACCCGGGTGGTGACACCGGCACGGACGCCACGGCCGGCGACGGTGGGACCGCCGCCGATGACGAGACCGGCGACGGCGACGGCGGTGAAGCCACTGGCCTGCTGGCGGAGCTGCAGGAGCAGGGCTCGATCACCATCGGCATCGCGAACGAGGTCCCGTTCGGGTTCGTCGGTGACGACGGCGAGGCCTCCGGCATCGCTCCGGACGTCGCCACCGCCGTCCTGACCGAGCTCGGCATCGACAACGTCGACGCCGAGGTCGTCGAGTTCGGCCAGCTCATCGGTGGGCTCCAGGCCGGCCAGTTCGACCTGATCGCCGCCGGGATGTACATCAACCCCGAGCGTGCCGAACAGATCCACTTCTCCGACCCGGACTACTGCATCGCGGAAGGGCTCGCGGTCCCGGCAGGCAACCCCCAGGGCATCGTGGACTACCAGTCGGTCGTCGACAACCCTGACATCACGCTGGCCGTCGCGACCGGCACCGTCGAGGTGGGCTACGCCGAGAATGCCGGGGTGCCAGACAGCCAGCTCCAGGTGTTCGCCGACATCGAGGGCATGTACCGGGCGCTCGAGGCCGGCGAGGTCGACGCCGTGACCGGCACGGCCGCAACCGTGCAGCGCCAGGTCGCGACCCGCGACGACATGGAGGCGGTCGAGCCGTTCTTCCCGAAGACGGCGGAGGGCGACGAGGTCCTGCCGTGCGGTGGCTACGGCTTCCGCCTCGAGAACCAGGACTTCCGTGACGCGTTCAACGATCAGCTGAACGAGTTCCGCGAGGACGGGACGACCAAGGAGCTCATCCTGGAGTACGAGGACTTCTCGGAGTCGGACGTCGACAAGGCGAACGAGCTGACGGCCGAGGCAGTCATCGAGTCCTTCCAGTAATCGCCTCATCGGTTCCGGCACCGGCCTAGGGTCGGTGCCGGAGCCCCTACCGACTGGGGTGCGTGGATGCGGAGAAGGTGAGGCCCGATGGGTAGGTGGGTGCTCGATCCCAACCAGTACGAGTTCCTGTTCCAGGGGACGTGGCTGACGCTGCAGATCCTGTTCTACTCGTTCGTCCTCGGGGT
>CAZSQF010000115.1:0-5456 GCA_964608935.1 uncultured Actinomycetota bacterium
GTGGGGCTCGTCGCGATGCTCGTGGTGCTGTTCGCCGCCGCGTACGTGTCGTTCCTCCGCGAGGAGGTACGCGCATAGGCGCCATGCGAGACCGACGGTGCGACCGCCGCGCATCGTCGCGCGCCCGGGGGAACCGTCGCCGGGCTCGACGCGTCATACGGGACGACGCTCGAGCAAGGAGTCGCCTATCCCACGACCACGATCCGGTCCGGATCGGCGCAGGGGCGGCGGTGATGCCCTGCGCCGCTGGCTCGGTGGCGCCGTCATCGCCACGGTCGCGCTCACCGGGGTCCTCGCCGGGGCTGGCCCGGCGTCGGCCTGCAGCTGCCCGGAACCGCCCCCGCCGGCCGAGGCACGCGACCAGGCCGACGCGGTGTTCGCCGGCGAGGTCGTCGCCATCCACGAGCGGGGCCCCGACGCGCCCGATCAGCGCATCGACGTCGAGTTCGCGGTCGACGAGGTGTGGAAGGGCGAGCCCACGGCCAACGCCGAGATCCGCACACATGCCGACGAGGCGACGTGCGGCTATCCGTTCGAGGAGGGCGTGGCCTACCTCGTCTATGCCGGCCGGTCGGAGGACGCCCTCACCACCGGGCTGTGCAGCCGAACGAGCCCGGTGGAGGCGGCCGACGAGGACCTCGAGGGCCTCGGGGCCGGAACGGCACCGGCGGCCAGCGAGGACGATGCGACGGCCGGGGACGACGACCCCGGACGCCAGACGATGCCCGGGCTGACCGTCGCCGCAGCGCTGGCGCTCGTCGTCCTGCTGGCAGGAGGCTGGTGGCGCGGACGAAGGCGCCCCACGCCGGGCCAGCGGTGACGTCGGGTGACCCGCGCGGCCGGTCGGACCTCGACGCCAGGACCGCAACTAGCGGGGAGGTGCCGTCGATTCGCGGACCACGAGCGTCGGCGGCACGACGACCGGTGACGATTCGCGGTCGGGATGGTCGATCAGCTCCAGCGCCATGGAGCCCGTGAGCCACCCCACGTCGTAGCCGGCGAGGCGCACGGTCGTCAGGGGCGGTGCCGTGTGGTCGGCGAAGAAGACGTCGTT
This sequence comes from uncultured Actinomycetota bacterium, assembly GCA_964608935.1. Taxonomy (GTDB): domain Bacteria; phylum Actinomycetota; class Nitriliruptoria; order Nitriliruptorales; family Nitriliruptoraceae; genus CAZSQF01. Next base: position 1,055 of record CAZSQF010000115.1, read on the forward strand.
GTAGCCGACGATCGACACGTCCTCGGGGCAGCGCAGGCCGCGCTCACGCAGCGCCTTCAGCGCACCGAGGGCCATCAGGTCGTTCTGCACGAAGACGCCTGTCGGTGGATCGCCGGCACCGTCGAGCAGCGCGGCCATCACCTGCTGGCCGTAGGGCACGGTCGGTTCCAGGCCGGGGTCGACCGAGAACGCGAGCTCGACCCCCGCATCCCCCAAAGCGTCGACGAACCCCTTGGTCCGCGCGCGGAACGGCGTGACGTCGAGCGGGCCCTGGACCTGAGCCACCCGGACATGGCCGAGCTCGAGCAGATGCTGCGCCGCGAGCCGGCCGCCGGCCTCGTCGTCGTGGGTGACCGCCGGCAGGCCGCTGTCGGGCAGCGTGCGCACCGCCAGCACGACGGGGACGCCCTGCTGGGCGAACGACCGCAGGACCGGCTCGTCGTCCAGGCGGGCCGCCGTTGCGATGAGCCCGTCGACGCGCCGCCCCATCAGGTGGGACAGCACCCGTTCGAACCGACCGTGCTGGTCCTGGGTGTCGGCGACCAGCGGCATGTAGCCACCCTGGTCGAGCGCCTCGGTCACACCACGGACGAAGGGCGCGTACAGCGGGTTCCCGAGATCGGGCACCACGACACCGATGGTGCGGGTCCTGCCGCGCCGCAGGCCGCTGGCGACCAGGTGTGGGCGGTATCCGAGCTCCTCGGCGACCTCGAGGACCTTGGCGCGCGTCGCCGGTGAGACCAGCGAGGACTTCTGCGGATCCAGTGCCCGCGACACCGTCGAGATGTGCACGTCGGCGACACGCGCGACGTCACGGATCGTGACCTCCGCCCGCCCCGGTGGCGTCTCGCCGCTCGTCATCGTCGGTCGGTGCCTTCCTGCCGGGCTCCTCCCCGCGAGAACCCCGCAGGAACGGCTTGCCCCCTCCCGCCCGAGAGCGGCCGATGCCCCGACGGCGGGCTACCAGTCGGCGGCGATGTACTTCGTCTCGCAGAACTCGAGCAGTCCGTCGTGACCCCCTTCGCGCCCGAGCCCGCTCTGCTTCACCCCACCGAACGGGGCCGCCGGGTCGGAGATGAACCCGCGGTTCAGCCCGACCATGCCGGTCTCGATCGCCTCGCTGACCGCCAGCCCGCGTGACAGGTCACCCGAATAGACGTAGGCCGCCAGCCCGAACGGGGTGTCGTTCGCGAGCGCGACGGCTTCGTCCTGGGTCTCGAAGGGCACCACCGGGGCAACCGGGCCGAACACCTCCTGGCCGAGGATCGCGTTGTCGCGACCCACGTCGGCGAGCACGGTCGGCGGGTAGTACCAGCCGGGCCGGTCCGGCACGTCGCCTCCGGTGAGCACCTTGGCGCCGCCGTCGACCCCCGACTCGACGACCGACGCGACGCTGTCGCGCTCGCCGCGACTCACGAGCGGGCCCACGTCCGTGCCGGGCTCCAGTCCGGGCCCGACCGTGAGCCCCCCGAGCACCCCGGCCAGTCGGCGCGAGAACTCGTCGGCCACCGGCGCCTGGACCAGGAACCGGTTCGCCGCGATGCACGACGCACCCCCGTTGCGCATCTTCGCCACGAGCGCGCCCTCGATCGCGGCGTCGAGGTCCGCATCCGAGAACACGAGGAAGGGGGCATTGCCCCCCAGCTCCATCGAGCAGCTCACGATGCGCTGTGCGGCCTCGTTCAACAGCGTGCTGCCGACCTCGGTGGAGCCGGTGAACGACAGCTTGTGGACCCGGTGGTCGGCCAGCATCGCTCCGACCGTCTCGCCGGATCGCCGGGCCGGGATGACGTTGACCACCCCTTGGGGGGCGCCGGCGCGGTGCAGGATGTCGGCCATCGCCAACGCGGTCAGCGGGGTGTACGACGCGGGCTTGAGCACGACCGTGCAGCCCGCTGCGAGCGCGGGCCCGATCTTGCGCGTCGCCATGGCCGCGGGGAAGTTCCACGGCGTGACCAGCACCGAGACACCGATCGGCTGCCGCAGGACGAGGATCCGGTTCTTGCCCGACGGCGCGACCATGAGGTTGCCGTCGATGCGGACCGCCTCCTCGCTGAACCAGCGGAAGAACTCGGCGGCGTAGGTCGCCTCGGCAGTCGCGTCCCCGAGGCTCTTGCCGTTCTCGCGCACGATCAGCCGGGCGATGTCGTCGACCTCGTCGCGCATCAGCTCGAACGCACGGCGCAGCACCTCGCCGCGCTCGCGGGGGGAGGTCGCGGCCCAGCCGGGGCCGGCCTCGTGCGCCGCCGCAACCGCGGCGACGGCGTCGTCGGCGGAGGCACTCGCCACGGACGTCAGCGGCTCGCCCGTCGAGGGATCGTCGACGTCGAACCTGGCGCCGTCCGACGCGGGCTGCCATTCGCCGCCGATGAACAGCTCGGACGGCACGTCCGGGTATCCGGGAACGGTCTTCGTGGTCACGTGGTCACCTTCCGCACGGCCTCCACGATACGCGCCGCGTTGGGGATCGTCGCATCCTCGAGCTCGTCACCGCTCGGGAGGGGGATGTGGGGGGTGGTCACACGCACGATCGGGCCGTCGAGGTTCCAGAAGCCCTCCTCGGCGACGATCGATGCGATCTCGGCACCCCAACCGCACAACCGCGGGTTCTCCTCGACGGTGACCAGCCGGGTCGTCTTCTCGACGGACGCCAACAGGGTACGGGTGTCGAGCGGCACGAGGCAGCGCAGGTCGACGACCTCGGCGGACACGCCGTCCTCGGCGAGCTCCTCGGCGGCCTCGAGCGCCTTCGGCACCATCCCGGCCAGGGCCACGATGGTGACGTCGTCGCCCTCCCGAACGACCTTGGCCGTGCCCAGCTCGTCGACGATCTCGCCGTCCGGCACGTCCCACTTGACAGGGTAGAGGGCCTTGGCCTCGAGGAAGACGACCGGGTCGGGGTCGCGTACGGACGCCGCGAACAGCCCGATGACGTCCTCGGCGGTCGATGGCGCCACGACCTTGAGGCCTGGGATCGCCATCGCCCAGTTCTCGACGCTCTGGGAGTGCTGGGCGCCGAAGCGCAGCCCGCCGCCGTTGGCGCTGCGGATCACCAGCGGCAGCTCGATCTGGCCGTCGGTCATGTAGCGGGTCTTGGCGATCTGGTTGGCGACCAGGTCCCAGCACGTCGCGAAGAAGTCCGAGAACATGATCTCGGCGACGGGGCGCAGGCCCGTCATCGCCGCGCCCATCACCGCACCGATGATGGCCTCCTCGGAGATCGGGGTGTCACGCACCCGCTGCGGGCCGAACTTCTCCAGCAGCCCCGGCGTGGTCTTGAACACCCCGCCGGCTGCGGCGACGTCCTCGCCGATGAGGTAGACGGACTCGTCACGCTCCATTTCCTGCGCGATCGCCCGGGTGACCGCGTCGCGGTAGGTCAGTTCCGCCATGCTGAGCCTCCATCTGCCCACAGCTCGGTCAGGATCACGTCGGAGGTCGGCATCGGCGCGGCCTTGGCCTCCTCGGTCGCCTCGTCGACCTCGGCCTCGGCCTCCTCACGGATCTGGTCGATCGTGGTCTGGTCGACGCCGTCCGCGACGAGCCGTTCCGGATAGCGCTCGTAGGGGTCGCGGCCGAGCCACTCCTCGACCTCCTCGTCGGGCCGATACTTGCCCGGGTCGGCGCGCGAGTGGCCGCCGTGGCGGTAGGTCTTGGCCTCGATCAGCGAGGGTCCTCCCCCGCTGCGCGCCTGCTCGTAGGCCTCGATGGCGACCGCGTAGACCGCGTCGGGGTCGTTGCCGTCCACGATGATCGATTCGAGCCCGTAGGCGGCGGCCCGGTCGGCCGCCGGGTGCTCCACCGCGGTCACCTGGCCGATCGGCGTGTACTCCATGTACATGTTGTTCTCGCACACGAACACGACCGGCAGCTCCCACACCTTGGCCATGTTGAGCGCCTCGTGGAACGCGCCGATGTTGGTGGTCCCGTCGCCGAAGAAGCACACCGACACCTGCTCGGTCCCACGCGCCTGCGCCGACCACGCGGCACCGGCCGCGATCGGCATGTGGGCGCCGACGATCGCGTACGACCCCATCGCACCGTGCTCGACGCTTGTCAGGTGCATCGATCCGCCCTTGCCGCCGCACAACCCGTTGGCACGACCGAGCAGCTCGCCCATCGCGGCCGCCATCGACGCGCCACGGACCAGCGTGTGGGCGTGGCCGCGGTAGGTACAGAAGGTGTAGTCGTCGGGGCGCATCGCGACCCCGAAGCCGGCGGCGACCGCCTCCTGCCCGAGTGCCAGGTGCGAGGTGCCCTTGACCAGCCCCTTCATGAACAGGTCGTAGGCGCGCTGCTCGAACAGCCGCAGCCGCGCGATCCAGCGGTAGAGGTCGAGTCGGGTGTCCTGATCGATGTCCGGTGGGCTCGAGGCGTCCGTGTCGGTCGCGGTCATCTGCGG
>CAZSQF010000115.1:5556-8628 GCA_964608935.1 uncultured Actinomycetota bacterium
CCTCGTCGGTCACCTCGTCGTCGGCGAGCAGTCGCACCCAGGCCATCGGCCGTCTCCTCGCCTCCGTCGCCGGCGTCGTGGTGTGTCAGTACTCGTTGGCGATGAACAGTTCCTCGGCCGGGAACAGGGTGATCACGTCGGCGCCGTCGGCGGTGACCACGACCTCCTCCTCGATTCGCGCCGCGGAACGGCCGTCGGCCGCCGGACAGTAGGTCTCCAGGGCGAAGACCATGCCCTCCTGGATCTCGACGGGATGGTCGAGCGAGTTCAGCCGGCTGATGATCGGGCGTTCGTGCAGGTTCATGCCGAGACCGTGACCGAACTGGAGGCCGAAGCACTCCATCTCGTTCGAGAACCCGAACTCCTCGGCCTTCGGCCACAAGCGCGCGATCTCGTCGGTCCCCACACCCGGCTTGACCGCCTGGATCGAGGCGTCGATCCACTCGCGGGCCTTGCGGTAGGCATCGTGCTGGGCGGGCGTGGCGCGGCCGACGTTGAACGTGCGGTAGTAGCAGGTCCGATAGCCGTTGAACCCGTGGATGATGTCGAAGAACGCCTGGTCACCCGGTCGGATGAGCCGGTCGGCGAAGTGGTGCGGATGCGGGTTGCAGCGCTCGCCCGAGACGGCGTTGATGCACTCGACGTCGTCCGAGCCCATGTCGTAGAGCACCTTGTTGGCGATCGCGACGAGCTCGTTCTCGCGGATCCCGGGCTTTAGGTGCTCGGCGATGTGCTGGTAGCACCCGTCGACCATCGACGCCGCCTGGGACAGCAGGATGATCTCGTCCTGCGACTTGATCTGGCGGGCGTCGAGCATGGCCTGCTGGCCGTCGCGAACGTCGATCCCTTCGGCCCGCAGCGCCTCGAGCATGGGTAGCTCGGCGATGTCGACCCCGAGCGGCTCGTTCGCGACGCCGGCCTCGTCGAGCAGGGACTTGATCTCCTTGGCCGCCCGGGTGAACAGGCCGGCCTCGGGCGCGACCGCGCCGCGCATCCCGACCATGCCGGCACGCGAGTTGCCCTCCGTCAACCAGGGTGCGTACAGACGGTGGGCCTTCGCCGCCGACCCGAAGTCCCACAGGACCGGCTCACCGCCTTGGGCCAGCAGCGCCCACCGGGTCATCTTGTCGCGCGCCCACTCCCCGATGATCGTGCTGGTCAGGTAGCGGACGTTGTTCACGTCGAACACGAGCACGGCACCGAGCTCGGACGCGTCGAGCGCTTCGCGCACCCGCCCGACGCGGTACTCCCGCAGGCGGTCGAAGTCGATCCGCTGCTCGTAGTCGACGGCGTTGACCCCCGGTGCGGGGATCGTGGCAACCGGGAACTGGTCACTCATGGCGCTCACTCTTCCCTTCCTCGGCCGGTCGGGATCTCCTCTCCGGCCACGTTGCGTCGCGTCTCATCCGACGCTCTTGGTCTGTCCGCCGTCCACCACGACGACCTGGCCGGTCATGAACGACGCCAGGTCCGACGCCAGGAACGCCACCACGTTGGCGATCTCGCGCGGGTCCGCCCACCGGCCGAGCTGGACCCCGAGGTTGCTGACCATGTTGTCGAAGAACTGCTCGGCGGTGATGCCCTGCTTCGCCGCTGCGACCTCGGCCTTGTCCAACCAGCCCTCCGTGCGTGTCAGGCCGGGACAGACGGCGTTCACGCGCACGTTCTTGGCCGCCGCCTCCGTGGCGAGGTAGCGGGTGAACGCACCGACGGCGGCGTTGGTGATGCCCGTCACGCCGGCATCGGGGATCACACTGCGGTGGGTCACGCCCGTGATGTTGACGATCCGGCCCGTGTGGTCGTCGGGAAGCACCCGCAGCGCCGCCCGCGACACGCGCACCGCACCCATCGCTTTCGTGCCGAAGGTCGCTGACCACGGCTCGTCGTCGAGCTCGGCGATCGCCCCACTCTGGATCTGGGGCCCGGCGTTGTTGACGACGACGTGAAGCGTCCCACGCCAGGCGGCGGCGTCCTCGACCGCTCGGTCGACCGCATCCGGATCCGTCAAGTCGGCGGCGAACCCGATGGCGTGATCGTCGCCGAGCTGCTCCACGGCCGCATCGAGCGCGTCCTTGCTGCGGGCGAGGATCGCCACGTCGGTGCCCTCGTCGCGCAGCGCCCGGGCGATGGCGAACCCGATGCCGCGGGTTCCCCCGGTCACGAGGGCTACCCGACCCGCCAGTCCGGTCTCCAACGGCGCCCTCCTCGGGTCGGTCTGCGGTCCCTCTAGCGTGCGACGGCGATCGCCTGGATCTCGAGCCGCAGCCTCGGATCGGTGGCCAGCCGCGACACCTCGACGGTGGTGCTGGTCGGCAGATGATCCCCCAGGTACTCGCCCTGGAGGCGGTTGATCACGTCCTGGTCACCCGCGACATCGGTCAGGAACCGGGTCAACACGACCACATCGGTGCGTTGGCACCCGGCCGCGTCGAGTGCGAGGTCGAGGTGCTCGAACACGAGTCGCGCCTGCCCTTCGGCGTCGAGCGGGATCTGGTCGAAGTCCTCGGGGATGTGCGGATGGTCGTGGTACACGGGCGCCGCGGTCACGCCCGACAGGAACACGATGTCGCCCCCGCGCACCTTGATGGCCGGTACGAACAGCGAGTTGATGCTCGGGTCGAAACCCTCGTGGTGGATGGTTTCGAGGTGGTCGCCCATGACTCCTGCTCTCTTCTGCACCGATGGTCGCCTATGGACCCACGCAACTCCGACCCCATCGAAGCAAACGTTTGCTAGGGTGTCAACGGCGGGTGTCAGCGGCGGGTCGCCCCGGACCGACGGCGGGCCCGGGACCCGCCCCCACCACCGAGGCGATGCGAGGAGTCGACCGATGAGCGGGACGGACACGGTGGCCGTGATCGGCGCCGGACGGATGGGCGGCGCGATGATCGGGACACTGCGTCGCGCCGGCTTCGGGGTCGTGGTCCACAACCGCACCCGCGACAAGGCCGAGGCGGTCGCAGTCGCCAGCGGAGCCGAGGTCGCCGCCACCGCCCGCGAGGCCGCGAGCCGCGCCACGGTCGTGCTGAGCAGCCTCGCCGACGACGACGCCGTCCGTGACGCCTACGCGGG
>CAZSQF010000116.1:0-8558 GCA_964608935.1 uncultured Actinomycetota bacterium
CCAGGACATCATCGCGATCCTCGGCATCGACGAGCTGTCCGAGGAGGACAAGGTCGTGGTCGCCCGGGCTCGCAAGGCACAGCGCTTCTTCAGCCAGAACTTCTACGTCGCCGAGCAGTTCACCGGCCAGGCGGGCGTCTACGTCCCGGTCAGTGAGACGATCGAGGGTTTCAAGGCGCTGATCGAGGGTGAGCTCGACCACATCCCAGAGCAGGCCTTCACCTACGCCGGCAACGTCGACGACGTCCAGAAGAAGGCCAAGGAGCTCGAGGGCTAGGGCCCGCCGACGACGCCGAGAAGGATCACGATGCCAGCCACGATGCACGTCGAGGTGGTGTCGGCCGAGAAGCACGTGCTCTCCGCCGACGTGACCGAGCTCTACGCGCGCTCGGTCGAGGGCGAGATCGGGATCCTTCCCGGCCACCAGCCGGCCCTGCTGTCCCTCGAGATCGCGCCGGTCAAGGTGCGGTTCGAAGACGGTCGCGAGGAGCAGATCGCGGTGCACCGGGGCCTGCTGTACGTGGGGCCCGACAAGGTCGTGGTGCTGGCCGACATCGCCGAGCTGTCGAGCGACATCGACGTGCAACGGGCACTCGAGCGGCGGGAGGCGCTCGAGCGCGAGCTCGCCGCCGACGAGGACGCCGTCATCAAGGCGTCGCTGCGCAAGCAGGTCGTCCGCCTCGACGTCGCGCAGGACTAGGACCGGCGAAGGCCGCTCACGGCCGGATGGCCGGGACCGCTGTCCGCCCGGTCGCAACCGTCGGCCGAGACACGCCCGGTGGCCTCGGTACGCTCGACCGGATGGTCGATCCAGCGGCATCCACCGACGTCTTCCGCGTTCGCGGAGGCGCGACGCTGCGCGGCACGGTGCGCCTGTCCGGCGCGAAGAACTCGGCGCTGAAGCTGATGGCGGCAGGCCTGCTGTGCGACGGCGAGGTCCGACTCACGGCCGTGCCCCGGATCGCCGACGTCCCCGTCATGGCGGACGTCCTGCGCGGCCTCGGGGCCGAGGTCACGGTCGACCCCGACCGTGAGGCCTGCACCGTGCGGGCGACCACACCGCCGACCTGGCATGCACCCGCGGACGCGGTGAGCCGCATCCGGGCCTCGATCTCGTGTCTCGGCCCGCTGGTGGGCCGGGTCCGTCGTGCCCGCATCGCCCTGCCCGGGGGTGACCGCATCGGGGCGCGGTCCATCGACATGCACCTGCGTGGCCTGGCGGCCATGGGCGCCGACGTGTTCGAGCGACCGGGTGAGGTCGAGGTGGTGGCCCCGGCCCTGCACGGCGCCGAGATCACGCTGGACTTCCCCAGCGTGGGGGCCACCGAGAATCTCGTGATGGCCGCCGTGCTCGCCGACGGTGTCACCACCATCGACAACGCCGCGCGCGAGCCCGAGATCCAGGATCTGTGCCGGATGCTGACCGCGATGGGGGCGGCCGTCGACGGCATCGGTTCGCCGACCCTCGTCATCGAGGGAGCGGACCGCCTCCACAGCGTGGACTGGGACACCTGCCCCGACCGGATCGAGGCCGGCACCTACGCCATCGCCGCGGCGCTGACCCGGGGTGACGTCACGGTCCAGCGGGTCCGGCCGGCCGACCTCACCCTCCCGCTGCTCAAGCTGCGTGCCGCCGGCGTGATCGTCGAGGAGGCCAACGACTCGATGCGCGTCAAGGCCGGGGATCTCGAGGCGACCGATGTGGTCACGCTGCCCTACCCGGGATTCCCGACCGATCTCCAACCCCAGCTCATGGTCCTGCTCAGCCAGGCCACGGGGACCTCGCGGGTCACCGAGAACGTGTTCGAGTCGCGCTTCTCGTTCGTCGAGGAGCTGCTGCGCATGGGAGCCGACATCCAGATCGACGGCCATCATGCGCTGATCCGGGGGCCGAGCCGGCTGCACGGCACCGTGCTGACCGGCCTGGACGTGCGTGCCGGCGCGGCCGGCACCCTGGCCGGCCTCGTGGCCTCGGGCGAGACCGTCGTCCGCGACGTCCACCACGTCGACCGCGGCTACGCCGACTTCGTGCCGCGGCTGCGCTCGCTCGGTGCGGACATCGAGCGCGTCCCGTCGACCGCATGACTCCTCTACGACGTACGTGCCGGGCCGGCGGGCTCCTGGGGCTCGTCCTGGCCACGATGGGGCTGACCGCGACCGTCCCAGCGGTCGCCGACGAGGACGCGGCGTCGGAGGTCGTGGTCGACTCGCCGCTCCGCTTCGAGGCGCCCGAGGGCACGATCCTCGAGCTCGACGACGGCCGGCACTTCTACGCCACCCTGGAGTTCCTGCACCGCAGCGGGCGTGCGCCGGTGCTGGTCAACGAGCTCGACATGGACACCTATGTGCTGGGCATCGCCGAGATGCCCACGCGCTGGCCCCTCGAGGCGCTCAAGGCCCAGGCGGTTGCGGCGCGCACCTACGGCTGGTACTCGATGGGTCTGGCCGCCTACGACGGCTACGACCTGTGCCCCACCGTCGCCTGCCAGGTGTTCCGCGGCGCCGACATGATGCTCGAGGCCGACGCGCCGGAGCAGTGGCGGGAGGCGGTCGAGAGCACCGCGGGGGAGGTCCTGCTCGACGAGGCAGGCGCCCCGGTCCTGGCCCGCTACTTCTCCACCTCCGGTGGGCAGACCTACCCCAACGAGGAGGTGTTCCCCTCCGACGGCGCGCACGACCACCTCGTCGGGATCGACGACCCCTACGACGTGGTCTCGCCGCTGCACCGGTGGAGGGTCGTGTTCACCACCGAGGAGTTCAACGACATCCTGTCGCGCGGCGACACGCTGGGTGCCGCGACGCCCGTCGCGGACGTCGAGCGGCTCGGAGACGTCCGCACCCAGACCGCGGAGCTGCGCGTCACGGGCCAGGACGGCACCGAGGTCGTGGTGTCGGCGCGTGCGTTCCGGGACTTCGTGTCGCGGCTGGCCGCCCAGCAGTATCCCGACCAGTTCCCACCGCTGCGCGCCGACGGGATGCGCGCGCTGCCGAGCACCCTGCCAACGACCCGGTTCACCGTCGACGTCCGCGACGACGAGGTCGTCGTCTCGGGCCAGGGGTGGGGCCACGGGGTCGGCATGGGCCAGTACGGGGCACGTGGCCGGGCCGACCGCGGGCACACCTACGACGAGATCCTCGCCGCCTACTACAACGGGCTCGAGCCGACGACGAGTCCCGACGTCCCGGACCGCATCCGGGTCGGGCTCGACCTGACCGGCGACCAGACCGTGGTGCGTCCCACCGGCGTCGTCCGCATCGTGGCTGGCGACGAGGTCGTCGTGGAGCGTGCCCTCGGCCACTGGACCGTCGTGCGGCACGAGGACGCCACGTGGCGCCTGGTGCCCCCGGACGGGCACGGCGACAGCCTCGAGGTCTCGCCCACGGCGAGGGCTGCCGGCCTCGACCACCTGCGTGACGCCGTCGTGGTCGAGGCCGAGGTCAACAAGCCGGTCACGCTCCGCCTCGTGGTTTCGGACGCGGACGGCGAGCAGGTCCTCGACCGCGACCTCGGCGTCGGCGACCCGGGTCGGCACGTGGCGACATGGCGCTTCGCCGACGCCGACAGGCAGACCGTGGACGACGGCACCTACCTCGTCGCGATCCTCGCCGAGGACGCCGACGGCGCGGTCGACGGGGCGCCGGCCGAGGTCGAGGTCGAGCTCCCGACGCGGTTGGAGGAGACACCGCCGCCGACCGCCTCCGAACCCGACCCCGACCCCGCACCGACGCCGTCCACGCGCCCGGACTACCCCTGGCTGACGGCCGGGCTGGCGCTGCTCCTCGCACTGCTCGCGGTCTGGGCGTGGCGGGCGTGGTCGCGACGCGGCGTCCGGAGGCGATCATGACCGACCTGCCTCCGGATCCGCCACCGCCGCGTCCGCCCGGCGAGCCCCCCGGACGTGATCCGGCGTGGCCTGTGGGGCCACGCCAGGACGGGGCGGAGGCCGGCGACTCCTTCCGGGTGCCCTTCTCGGTGTTCGACGGCTTCCTCGCCGTCCTTTGGATGTTGATCGCGCAGCTGGTCGTGGTGGTGCCGGCGATGCTGCTCGGCGTCATCGATCCCGTCGAGGGCGGCCCCAGCCTGCTGCTCGTGCTGATCACGTCCCAGTCCGTCGGCCTGGCCGGCGTGCTGGCGTGGTTGTCGCTGCGCGGAAGGTTGTCCTGGCGCGTCCTCGGTCCCCAGCGTCCGCTGTTGCGCCACGTGCCGATCGGGGTCCTGGTCGGGGCCGGCGGCTTCGTCGGCGTCAACCTGGTGCTGGCCGCGCTGATCGCGGTGCTCGGCCCGGTGGAGCCTCCCCAGCAGCAGCTGATCCAGGAGGTGACGGTCGGGGGCGTCACGACGGTGCTGGCGATGATCGCCGTCGTCGTGACGGGCCCGGTCGTCGAGGAGGTGGTGTTCCGCGGGGTGCTGTTCCAGGCGCTCAAACGGCGGACCGGGCTGTGGCCGGCGGTCGTGCTGTCGAGCCTGCTGTTCGCCGCGGTCCACGTCGAGATCACCCAGCCGTTGTTCTCGTTCGCCCTGTTCCTGCTCGGTGGCGTGTTCGCGCTCGTGTATCACCGCACGGGCAGCCTGGTCGTCCCGACCATCGGGCACGCCGCGTTCAACCTCATCGCGGTCGTCCTCGCGATCCTGGGCGCCGAGACGATCGACACGGTGTGACCACCGGGCGCGCGACACGCGGCCGTCAGTGGCGGACGAGACGTTCCGACAGGCGGCGACCCGTGGGGGCGCGGCCACTCCGCGCAGCCTTGGCGTCCAGCCGACGCAGGGCGATCTGGAGGTAGCGGGCCGCGAGCCAGCGCAACGGCTCGGGCTCCCACCGGCGGGGCCGGTGCCCGACCATCGGCAGATCTCGGTAGGGGGTGTCGCCCGTCACGATCAGGTCCGCGAGCACCCTGCCCGCCAGATTGGTCGTGGTCACCCCCTGCCCGGTGTAGCCGTAGGCGGCGGCGATCCCCGTGGCCGGGTCGTGGCGGAACGAGGGCAGCCAGTCCCGGGGGAGCGCGATCGGGCCACCCCACGCGTGGCTGAAGCCCACCTGCTCGAGCTGCGGGAACCACGCCACCAGCTGGCGGCGCAGATCCGCGTGCGTCGCCTCGTCGTGGTCGTAGGCCGGCGACACCCGGGACCCGAAGTGGTAGGGGGCGCCCCGGCCACCGAAGAGGATCCTGCCGTCGACCGTGCGCGACAGGTAGTCGACCGTGTAGCGGTGGGACGAGAGGCATTCGTGGCGATCCCACCCGATCGACGCCCAGGTCGTGTCGTCGATGGGGTCGGTCAGCACGATCAGCGAGTAGAGCGGCAGCACCTCGCGCCGGCGACCGGGCAGCTGCGACAACCATGCCTCGCACGCCAGCACCACCGTGTCGGCGGTGATCTCGCCGTGGGGGGTGACCACGCGCGGCCGTGGCCCGGGCACCACCGAGCTCGCCGGCGTTCGTTCGAGGATCACGGTCCCGTCGCGTTCGACGCGCCTGGCGAGACCCCGGACCAGCCGGCCCGGATGGATCGTGGCCGCGTGCGGGTCGTGGAGCGCCCCGAGCGCGCCGGCGATCCGAACCCGGGCGGACAGCTCGTCCTCGGAGAGCAGGGCGACGTCGTCGGCCAGGCCGAGCTCGGCCAGCCCGCGGTGGCCCGCGTGCAGGGCCGGCAGCTCATGGCGACCCCGCGCGACCCGGAGGATCCCGCCACGGCGGATCCGGGCGTCGATCCCGGCGCGGTCACACGCCCGTTCCACCTCGTCGACGGCGTCGCGCATGGCCCGGATCGTGTCGCGAGCGATGGCCGGCGAGGTCCGACGGGTCAGCTCGGCCGGTGACACCGCGATGCCTGGTGACAACCAGGCGCCGTTGCGCCCGGAAGCCCCGAAGCCGGCCGTCTCGGCCTCGCAGACGACGATGTCGAGGCTCGGGTCGCGCTGGCGCAGGTACCACGCCGTCCACAACCCCGTGTAGCCGGCTCCCACGATGGCCACGTCCGCCGTCCTGGAGCCGTCCAGCGCGGGGCGGGGCGTGAGGTCGTCGCCGCTGTCCTGCAACCAGAAGCTGGCGGCGGTCATCTGCTCCCCGCTGCCCGGCCGTGCAGCTCGACGGCAAGGCCGAATTCGATCAGATGGTCGCCCGAACGAGGGTCGCGGCCGGTGAGGTCACGGATGCGTTCGAGCCGGTAGGCCAGGGTGTGGCGATGGACGCCCAGCTCGTCGGCCGCAGGTCCCGGCCGGCAGCCGTGCGCAAGGTACGCGCGCAGCGTGTCGACGAGGGAGGTCGATTCGCGGGCGTCGTGATCGATGACGGGCCCGAGCACCTGTGTGACGAAGTCGGTCGCGCCGAGGTCGTCGCGCATGCCCGCGAGCAGCCCGGCGAGCCCCAGCTGGTCGACGTCGCGCACCGGCGACACGTCGTCGAGCAGCAGCGCCACGTGGGCCTCCCGCAGTGCCGACCGCAGGGCGTCGGGGTCGTGCTTCGGGCGGCTGCGTCCGACGTGGAGGTGGTTCCAGCCCCGGCGTCCGCCAGCCGCGATGATCCGGTCCGCGGCGGCATCCTGGTCCGGGGCGATGGCGTAGACCGTGCCGTCGAGCCGGCCGACCAGCGGTCGCCCGACCGCGAGCAGGGCGTCCTCGGTGACGGTGCACAGCGACGCGTCGCCGACGCCGTTCTGCCCTCCCACGGCGAGCACCCGGAACGGGCGCGGCAACGGAGCGCCGAGACGCTCCAGGGCACGCTCCACGAGCGCCGCGCTCGCGCGACCGGCCGCCACCTCCTCGAACAGCTCGTCCACACGGCCTCGGCGCGCCTCGCGGACCGAGCGGCCCCGTGCCAGCTCGAGGCTGACTCCGGTCAGCCCCTGCTCGAACAGCAGCTCCTCGTGCTCCATCAGCGGGCGCCTGGTGATCGCGATGACCACCGCCTCGACCTCGTCGCCCAGGCGGACGCAGCTGATCGTGAGGGTTCGTTCATCGAGCTGCACCGTGGGGCGTGACCGGTCGGGCGGCAGCTGTCGCCACAGCCCGTCGGCGCGCAGGTCGGTGGCGAGCGCTGACGGGTCGTGGCGTGCCAGCTCCATCCCGCTGAAGTCGAGTGCGACCAGGGCGGTGTCGGGCATCGCGCGACCGACGGTCGCGAGGACGCCGTCGACGCCGTCGTCCGAGATGACCGCCGACAGCACCTGACGGTGCAGCTGGACCGCGCGACGCAGGGTCGCGTAGTGCTCCTCGAAGGTGTGGTGGGAGACCCGGCGCGTCACCGCCAGGAACGGGACCTCGTAGGGGACGGTGAACAGGGGCATCCCGTGCTCGTTGCAGGCCGCGATCATGGCGGGAGGGACCTCGTCGACGATCACCCCGACGCCGAAGCCGATCGCCACCACGTCCCGGTCGGTGAGGTTGGCCACCAGGCGGCGCTGGAGGTCGTCGCTGTCCTTCACGCCGATGCCGGTCGTGAGCACCACCTCGCCGCCCTCGAGCCACGGCGTCGGGTCGGGCGTGTCGGCGATGTGCGCCCACCGGATCGGGCCGCGACGGTCGACCCCGCTCGCGCCCGCGACCAGCTCGAGCCCGAGGCTCGGGTCGTCGACCAGCTGGGACAGCCACAGTGGCACGGGAGCGCTCACGTCCGAGGAGGCGTGATCGTACTGTCCAGGGTGTGGCCCGGACGCGTTCCAGATGGCCAACGCTCTCGGCCCGTCGTCCACGCTGACCTCGATGGAGAATCCCGGCGGCCCCGTGGCGATGGACGCTACGCCAGGCGGGGGAGCGGAACATCGGCCGCTTGCACAACCCGAGGCCGGGCTGGTTGGCCGTTGGGCCGAGTCAGCGGTGGATGATGCATGTGGCCAACCGCCGCGATCATCGGTGCGACGAACGTCCAGCGACAGCCGGCACGGTCGAGACCTAGTGTGGTGGTGACGTTGCGACGCTGCCCAGGGGGCCCGATGGCCGCCGAGGAGGACGATCCGACCGTGTCCGTGCCCGAGGCATCGAATCTCATCGGCGGGAGCCTTCAGCCCGCGAAGAACGGCGAGACCACCGAGCTGATCGACCCATCGACCGGTGCGGTGCTGACCACCGCACCGCTGTCCCGACAGGAGGACGTCGACGCGGCGTGCCAGGCGGCCGCCCGCGCGTTCGAGACGTGGCGCGACACGACCCCCTCGGAGCGGAGCCTCGCGCTGTTGCGGATCGCCGACGCGATGGAGGCGCGTGCCGAGGAGCTCATGCGCGTCGAGTGCGCCAACACGGGCAAGCCGTTCCAGCTCGCGATGGAGGAGGAGCTGCCGCCCGGCGTCGACCAGATCCGCTTCTTCGCCGGCGCGGCACGCGTGCTCGAGGGCAAGTCCGCCGGCGAATACATGGCCGGTCACACCTCGTTCGTCCGACGTGAGCCGGTCGGCGTGTGCGCACAGGTGACGCCGTGGAACTACCCCATGATGATGGCGATCTGGAAGTGGGCACCCGCGATCGCCGCCGGCAACACGATCGTGCTCAAGCCCTCCGACACGACCCCGCTGTCGACCGTGCTCATGGCCGAGATCATGAGCGAGTTCCTCCCCGACGGCGTGG
>CAZSQF010000117.1:0-8557 GCA_964608935.1 uncultured Actinomycetota bacterium
ACAGGTGGTGCTTGACCAGCTCCGCGCGCTCCTCCTTGATGATCACGCAGCGGTGGCGGAAGGTCTCGTCGTCCGAATCCGCGTACTTGACGGCGATCTGGTGCACCGACTCCGCCTCGATCCGCGCCTGGGCCGGGTTGTAGACCCCGCACATCAGGTCGCAGTGGGCGTGGGCGACGGCGACGTCGCGCAGCGGGTTGAGGGCGTTCAGGACACTCGGGATGCGCATACGGTTGCTCCTCATGTTGACGAGATCTCATGGCGAGGTTAGTCAGCACCGCGACGCGTGGGCACCCGCCGAGTGCCCACGGACGGACAGGCCGCACCGATTCGGGAATACTGCGAATCACTCGCAGAAGGAGGTCCGGTGGGCGCGAAGCTCCGATTCGCCGTGACGGTCGGCGTCGGCGTCTACCTCGCCGCACTGGCGGCCAACCGCTCGATCGTCAGGGTCGAGGGCGCGTCGATGGAGCCGGCCCTGTGGCCCGGCGACCGCCTGCTGACGGCACCAGCCGTCCCCCGGCTGCTCGTGCCCGGTCAGGTCGTGGTCGTCGAGCACCCCACCGACCCGGATCGCCTGGTGGTCAAGCGCCTGCACCGCGTCGACGCGTCGGGCGTCGACGTCCGGGGCGACGCCCCGGACCGGTCGACCGACTCGTCGGCGTGGGGACGACTGCCCGTGACGGCCGTCCGTCGCGTCGCGCTGGCGCGCTGGCCCGACGTGCGAACCCCGCTCCGCCGCCCGGTGGCCGACCCCGTGGGCCCCTGACCGCCGCGTCGCACCGCAGCGAGCGTGCCTCGAGCCTGGCTTCCCGGAGCGATCACGCGTCGCGGGCGGCCCACCACGCGTCCAACGCGGCGTAGGCCTCGTCCTCGTCCATCGGGCCGTGCTCGATCCGCAGCTCGAGCAGGTGGTTCCACGCGTCGCCGACCAGGGGCCCGGGAGCGATCCCGAGATGGCGCATGATCTGGTTGCCGTCGATCGGGGGACGCAGTCGTTCGATCTCCTCGCGCTGCCGCAGCTCGGCGATGCGCTCCTCGAGCTCGTCCACGCGCCGGCGGATCTGTTGCGCCCTGCGGGGATTGCGGGTCGTGACGTCGGCCCGGGTCAGGGCGTTGAGCCGGTCGAGCAGGGGGCCGGCATCGCGCATGTAGCGGCGTACGGCGGAATCCGTCCAGCCCTTGGCATAGGTGTGAAACCGCAGGTGCAGGCGGACCAGCTCGCTGACGTCGCCGACCGTCCGCTTGTCGAAACGCAGCTCGCGCATGCGCTGACGCGTCATCCGTGCCCCGACGACGTCGTGGTGGTGGAAGGTGACCTGTCCGTCGGACAGGATCTGTTTGGTCGCCGGCTTGCCGACGTCGTGCATGAGTGCGGCGAACCGCAGCACGAAGTCGGGCTCGTCACGCTCGAGCTCGATCGCGTTCTCCACCACTGCGAGCGTGTGGAGGTAGACGTCCTTGTGACGATGGATCGGGTCGCGGCAGTCCCGCAGCTCGATCAGCTCCGGCAGGACGTGCACGGCCAGGCCGGTGTCGACCAGGAGCTCGATGCCGCGGCGCGGTCGCCGGGCGCGGACGAGCCTGACCAGCTCGTCACGGATCCGCTCCGCCGACACCGTGGCCAGCTCGTCAGCCATGGCGCTGGTGGCAGCCGTCGCCGCCGGGTCGACGTCGGCGTCCATCACGGCGGCGAACCGCGCCAGCCGCACCATGCGCAGCGGATCGTCCCCAAACGACGTGCGCGGATCGACCGGCGTCCGGAGCCGGCCTCGGCGCAGGTCCGCGAGCCCGCCGAAGGGGTCGACGAACTCGAAGGACGGGACCCGCACCGCCATGGCGTTGACGGTGAAGTCCCGTCGCGCGAGGTCACCCTCGATCGAGTCGCCGTAACGGACCTCGGGATGGCGCGATCCGGGCGTGTAGGCGTCGGAGCGGAAGGTGGTGATCTCGATGCGCCGGGTCGGCCGGCCCGGCTGCTCGCGCTGGCACGAGACGGTCCCGAACTCGGCGCCGGTCAGCCACACGGCGCTCGCCCAGGGCCGCACGATCGCCTCGGTCTGCTCGGGTGGTGCCGAGGTCGCGAAGTCGAGATCGACCTCGTCGATCCGGCCCTGGTCTCCCGCGGCGAGCAGTGTGTCGCGGACCGTGCCCCCGACGAGGTAGAGCTCGTGGCCGGCCTCGTCGAACCGTTCCCCGAGCTCGCGCGCCTCGGGGTACACGTCGACGAGCCGCCCGAGCTGGGCGGCCTGGTCGGGCGTGAGGTCGTCGTCGGTCACGGCAGCGAGGGGCCTGGGGAGCGAGGAAGCCCGAGGCTAGTAAGCATCGGGCCGTGGCAGCGCAGCGCGGCGGGAACGGGCCGGCCGGCGGGCTAGCGCGCCCAGCTGCGACGGACCCGTCCGTCCACCGTCTCGGCGGAGTCGGCTTCCTTCTGGTCGAGGATGAGCCGCGCCGCGTGGTCGTGGGCGAGGTAGTTCCACACCCAGCTGACCAGCACGGAGGCGCGGTTCTTGAACCCGACGAGCTGGAGCAGGTGGAGCCCGAGCCACGCGATCCAGCCGACGAAGCCGCCGAGGTGGATCCCGCCGGGCAGCTCGGCAACGGCGTTGGCCCGACCGATCGTCGCCATCGAGCCCTTGTCCCGGTACCGGAACCCGGGGCCGGAGCGGCCCTCCAGGTCGGCGACGACGTGGTGGGCGACGTGGCGGCCGTGCTGGATCGCGACCGACGCGACCTGCGGTAGCAGGTTGCCGTCCCGGTCCGCGCTGGCAGCGATGTCGCCGATGGCGTACACGTCGTCGACCCCGGACACGCGCAGGTGTTCGTCGACGGGTACCCGGCGGCCGGGGCCGAGCTCCACCCCGAGCGCACGTGCGAGCGGGCTCGCGCCGACACCGGCGGTCCACATCAGGGTCCGGGTCGGCACGACCTCGCCGTCGCCGAGCTGGACGTGGTCGTGCTCGGCACGGTCGATCCCGGTGCCGAGCCGCACGTCGACGCCACGTCGCCGCAGGCCGCGCAGCCCCGCCCGGGCCGAGCGGGCGGAGAAGCCGCCGAGCAGCCGGTCGCGCGGCTCGACGAGGACGATACGGACGTGCGACACGTCCAGCGACGGGTGGTCGCGGCGCAGCACGAGGTCGACCAGCTCCGCGAGCGCGCCGGCCAGCTCGACGCCGGTCGGTCCGCCACCCGCCACCACGAAGGTGAGGGTGCCGTCATCGAGCCGGCCCGGGTCGGGGCCGGCCAGCTCGAAGCACCGCAGCACGTGGTTGCGCAACGTCGTCGCATCGGCGAGCGACTTGAGCGCGAACGCGTGCTCGGAGACGCCCGGAACGGCGAAGTCCTCGCTGATCGCACCGGTCGCGAGCACGAGCCGGTCGTAGCCGAGGCTGGACCCGTCCGCGAGCCGGAGCTCGTGGCCATCGGGGTCGATCGCGGTCACCTCCCCGAGCCGGACCTCGACCGGGCCGTTGCGACGGAGGATCGCCCGCAGGCTCACCCCGATGTCGTGGGGCTGGAGCGCGGCGGTCGCGACCTGGTAGAGCAACGGCTGGAAGGTGTGATGGTTGTGCCGGTCGACCAGGGTGACCCGAACGGGGTGGCGTCGACCTGCCCGCCCGAGTCGGCGGGCAACGGTCAGCCCGCCGAAGCCGCCGCCGACCACCACCACATGGCGGTGGCCGTCGGCGGGACCGACGGCCAGGGCACGCATCACCTGCCACCTCCTGGACGGTTCGGGTCGGCCATCGTCGGACCACCGCCGACCCATCGGCGTGTGAATACCTTGGGCTTGTGAATACTTTCACGAAGTCGATGAGGGTGTCAAGGGGCGCGTCCCGGTGAGACCGCGGCCCACCCGACGTGGCACCCTCGCGTCGTCGGACGGGCACCCTGACACCCGGACCAGCGACCGGAGGACGTGTGACCGCACTGCCACCGCCGGAGGGCGGCGCGCCGTCGAGCCCGCCGCCGACGGCGCCGCCGCCCGGCACACCTCCCCCGGTGACCCCCGACGTCGCACCGCAGCGGCCGGGGCTCGACGACCGCGAGCGGCGCCTCGACCCCGCGGTGGTCCAGGTCTGGCGGGCGCTGACCGCCTTGGGGCTGGCGGCCCCGACCGCACTGGCCACCGTGCCGGCCCTGCTCGTCCTCGGCCGCGTCGGCTGGCTGGTACCCGTCGCCGGCCTGGCGCTCATCGCCGTGCTCGCCGGCTGGTACCCACGGGCCCGCTACCGCCGATGGCGGTGGCAGCTGACACCGTTGGCGTTGGAGCTGCGCTACGGCGTGCTGGTCCACCAGCACGAAGCCGTCCCCTACTTCCGCATACAGCAGATCGACGTCACCCAGGGGCCACTCGACCGCATCCTCGGCCTGGCCACGCTCCAGGTCACGACCGCGTCCGCGTCGGGCAGCGTGTCCCTGCCCGGCATCGCCGCCGCGGACGCGCCCACGGTGCGTGCCGAGCTGCTCGCGCGCGCGGCCGCGGCCGTGGCGGAGCACGAGGGCGAGATCAGCGATGCCGTCTGACCCGCCCCCGGTGCCGCCACCGGGCGCTCCGGACGGGTCGGCGGCCCCACCCGAGGTGACCCGCCCGGACGTGGCCCGCTTCGCCACCCCACGGCGGCTGCATCCGGCCTCCGTCGTGGTCGGCGTCAACGTGCGGCAGCTGCTCCAGGCGTTCCTGCTGCCCGTGGCCGCGACCTTCCCCGCCGGCGGGCGCGTCACCTTGACCGTGCTCGCCTTCGTCGGTCTCGTCGGGCTGGTCGTGCGCACCCTGGCGTGGCAGCGCTTCGACTACTCGTTCGACGGCGAGGTGCTGCGCGTCAACGAAGGCGTGCTGCGCCGCAACCACCGCGCCCTCGACGTCGCACGGATCCAGCAGGTGGAGGTCGACCGCACCTTCGTGCAGCGGCTGCTCGGCCTGGCCGCGCTCCGCGTCGAGACCGCCGGCAGCTCGTCCGAGGTCGAGGTCGAGCTGCGGGTGGTGCCCGAGGGCGAGGCCCGTGCGCTGCGCGCCGCCGTGCGGGAGGGCCAGGCCAGGGTGTCCCCGACGGAGCCGGGTGACGGCGACCCCGCGACCGCCGCCGCGCGGTCCTCTCGGCAGGAGCTGCTGCGGGTACCGCTGCGCCACGTCGTCATCGCATCGGTGACCGGCGTGCGTCTGCTCGTGTTCCCTGCCGTGATCGCCGGTGCGTTCCAGTTGGCCGGCCAGAACCTCGACGACTGGCTCGACCGGATCGTGCCCCCGCTCGTCGAGCTCGGCATGGCGGGACCCGACAGCTGGAACGGGACACCGATCACGGTCGGGCTGCTCCTCGCCGCCGGGGTGCTCGCCCTGTCGCTCGTCACCGCCGTCGCGGTCGGGGTGCTGCGGGACGCGAACTTCCGCATCCACCGCGTCGACGACGACCTGCACGTGTCCCGTGGGCTGCTGTCGACACGCGACTCGGTGCTGCCGCTGCGCCGGTTGCAGCTGGTGCAGGTCCAGCGCAACTGGCTGCGCCGGTTGCTCGGCTTCGCGGCCGTGCGCATCCATTCCGCGGGTGGGTCCGCGGACGGCGATCGACGCGTCACCGTGCCACTGGTCCGGGCCACGACGATCGACGCGCTGGTCGGTGACCTCTACCCGGGCGCTGCGGGCGTCCCTCAGCTGGTGTCGCATCCGCGAAACGCGCGGCGGCGGTCGGTGTTCCGCTGGCTGCGGTCGGGCGCGTATCCGATCGCGGCGGTGTGGCTCTTGCCGTTCGCGTGGCTCGAGCCCTTCCGCTGGCCGGTCCTCGGCCTGCTGCCCGTCACCGCCCTGCTCGGTGTCGTCGAGTACCGACAGCTCGCGCACGGGGCCAGTGACCGCATCGTCGCGTCACGGCAGGGAGCGCTGTCGGTGACAACGAGCCTGGCTCCGCTCGTCAAGGTGCAGGCGGTGAGCACGCGCGCCAACTGGTTCCAGCGCCGGCTGGGGCTCGCGACCGTCGTGGCCCACGTGGCGGGACCGGGCGGCGACGTCGAGGTGCTGGACACCGCGACCGCGACCGCGGTCGTCCTCCACGCCCGGCTCACCGACCATGCCGCCGATCCCGCCACAAACCCGACGGGGGGGTTGTGACCGACTACGCCGTGGCGAGCCCGGCGCCGCGCAGGGAGACGCGAAAGTCGTGCGGGTTCGTCGCGGCGGCGAGGGCGTCACGCAAGGTGATCTCGCCGTTGCCGTAGAGCGCGAGCAGGTGCTGGTCGAAGGTCTGCATCCCGTAGTAGGACCCCTCGGCGATGGCGTCCTCGAGCTGCGGCAGCTGTGCGGGGTCCATCACGAACTCGTAGATCCGGGTCGTCATGACCAGCACCTCGACGACCGCGACCCGGCCGTCGCCGGTCGCGCGCGGCACGAGCCGTTGACACACGATCCCCTTCAGCGAGTTGGCCAGCGACAGACGGGCCTGGTTCTGCTGCTCGCGGGGGTACATGTCGACGATCCGGTTGACGGTCTCGCGAGCGTCGGTCGTGTGGAGCGTCGAGATGACGAGGTGGCCCGTCTCGGCGGCCTGGAGGGCGGCGGTGACGGTTTCGAGGTCGCGCATCTCCCCGATGAAGATCACGTCGGGGTCCTGGCGCGACACCGCCTTGAGTGCACTCGGGAAGTCCTCGGTGTCCACGCCGATCTCGCGCTGGTCGATGATGGCGTGGTCGTCGCGGTGCATGACCTCGATCGGATCCTCGACCGTGACGATGTGACAGCGCCGCGAGGCGTTGATGTGACCGATCATGGCGGCGGTGGTGGTGGTCTTGCCCGACCCGGTCGGCCCGGTGACGAGGACGAGCCCACGGTGCTCCTCGGCGAGCTTGCGCGTGGCCGGCGGGAGCCCGAGCGACTCGAAGCTGTGGGAGCCCGGCAGGACGCGCCGGCACACGATCCCGAGCGAGCCGCGCTGGAGGAACACGTTGACCCGGAATCGGCCCATGCCGGACACCGAGTACGCGAAGTCCGCCTCACGGCCCTCGTCGATACGGGCGAGGAGTCGCTCGTCGAGCATCTCGACCGTGAAGTCCTTCGTGTCGTTCGCCGACAGCGGCGGCAGATGGGTCACGGGCTTCAGCTCGCCGTCGACGCGGATGTACGCGGGGCCACCGGCCTTCAGGTGCAGGTCGGAGCCTCCGCTTTCGACCAGATGCTGGAGGTAGTCGTTCACAGACGTCACGGCGCGCGCCTTGGGCGAAGGGGTCGGGCAGCTTCACCCGGATCATCGGCGCGGGGTCGGGCTGGCTTGAGGCCCATGGACCGGCGCTCCGGGCTCGGACGGTCTGCCTCACACCTCGATCATCAGCGTCCAGGGGCCGTCGTTGACGAGCTCCACGTCCATGTGCGTGCGGAACCGCCCGGTCGCGACCTCGGCGCCGAGCTCGCGCAGACGGTCCATGACGACCGCAACCAGCGGCTCGGCGTCCTCCGGACGGGCGGCCTGGAGGTACGACGGGCGTCGTCCCTTGCGCGTGTCCGCGTAGAGCGTGAACTGGCTGACGACGAGGACCCCACCCTCGACGTCCGCACACGAGAGGTTGGGGACGCCGTCGGCGTCGTCGAAGATGCGCAGGTGCCAGACCTTGTCCGCGAGCTTGGTGGCGGCACCGTCGTCGTCGTCGTGGGTGACGCCGACGAAGACGACCAGCCCTTGCCCGATCCGCCCGGTCTCCTCGGGCTCGCCGCTGCGGTCCATCAGCTGCGACGTCACGACT
Source organism: uncultured Actinomycetota bacterium (assembly GCA_964608935.1). GTDB lineage: Bacteria > Actinomycetota > Nitriliruptoria > Nitriliruptorales > Nitriliruptoraceae > CAZSQF01. Next base: position 7,726 of record CAZSQF010000117.1, read on the forward strand.
GCGCGGCTGACGCGCTGAACCAGCGCTCTCACCGGTCACCTCCCACGGGTTCGGGGCGGAACGCGGGGTTCGGGCTGCGCGCCGCCGGGCTCGGCGGGCGGCAGCGTAGGCGGTCGGCGCCCCGGCGCGGTGGGGCGCCGCCTCGATACCCTCGGCGCATGCCCAGGTACCCGACACGCCGCGCCACCTCCGCGGGTGGGGTGGTGTGCGACGACCGGCCCGACGGTCGTCGCTGGGTGCTGCTCATCGCGCGTCGCAACGCCGCCGGCAAGCCGCAGTGGACCCTGCCCAAGGGCGGGATCGAGGACGGCGAGAGCGACGAGGAGGCGGCTCTGCGGGAGGTGCGGGAGGAGACGGGCTACGGCGCCGTCATCGAACACCTGCTCGGGACCATCGACTACTGGTTCGTGTGGCGACCGGACAAGGTGCGCTACCACAAGTTCGTGCACTACTACTTCATGTGGTGGGACGGGCGTGCCCCCGGGGCGCGCGACGACGAGGCCGAGCACGTCGAATGGGTGCCGGCCGACGTCGCGCTGGTGCGCCTCGCGCACCGCAACGAGCGCAAGCTGGTGGAGAAGGCCTCGGCGGCCGTGCCGAGGATGGCCCAGCCCGCCCGTGCCGACGTCGGGGCGGAGCGGTGAGGTGGTGTCGCCGGCCGGCGCGGCTGCGTCGGACCCTCACCTTGACCTGCGCCGTCGTGGTGGGCGTCCACCTGCCGCTGCTCGGTGCCACCGTCGCCGGGGCCCAGGGCGCCGACCCCCCCGCTGACGACGGGGCGACCGAGGACGGCGCCAGCCTGCGGGTGGTCGTGTCCGGGCTGACCCAGGTC
>CAZSQF010000118.1:0-8525 GCA_964608935.1 uncultured Actinomycetota bacterium
CCGACTCGTGGGTGAGGGTGACCGGATCCGACTCCCCGCCCGCGAACTCCGTGCCGCGGGCGTAGACGGGATAGCCGGGGTCGCCCCAGATCGCCCGCCGGCGCGGGCCGTGCGGGTCGACCACCGCCAGCGGGAGGTGGAAGATCGCCTCCTTGCTGCCGGCGGACGGCAGGACGTGGACATCGGGATCGACCTCGACGCCATGGCGCAGCTCGAGCCAGCCCGCCACCGCCCGGCGAAGCGCGGGTTGGCCGGCGGCCGTCGGGTAGCGACTGACCTCACCAACCGCGTCGCAAAGGGTGTCACGGATGAACGGCGGCGTCGGCTCGTCCGGGTCACCGATGGAGAAGTCGGCCAACGGTTGTTCGTCGGCCCGCAGCTGGTTGGCCAGGTCCTGGAGGCGGGCCAGCGGGTACCCGCCGAGGCGGTCCAGCGCGGGGTTGGAGGTGACCACCGGCGGCTCCTTGTCGTCCGGATCGGCGCCGAAGCCTACGCCGCCGGGTGCGCGGTGCCGCCGGTGCGCCGTCAGCGGATGCCGTACAGGAAGCCGTCCCGCGAGCCGACGTAGATCGCGCCCCGCCACACCGCCGGCGTCGATTCGATGCAGCCTGCCATCGGGAGCGTCCAGGCCTCCACCGGAGCGGCCGGGTCGGCGAGGTCGTAGCCGCGGAGCCCGGCGCGGTCGCACATGCCGACCAGCAGCCAGGGGTGGCCGTCGTCGTCCTCGACCACCGCCGGCGACGACCACTCGTGGTAGCCGATGCGTTCGCGGTGGACGACCTCGCCGTCGTGGCGGTCGACCACCAGCAGGTCGCCCGGGTGGGTCGGCAGGTAGAGGTGGTCGCCGTAGAGCGCGGGTGTCGCCCAGGCGCCGCCGTCGCTGCCAGGGATGTCGTCACGGGGCGGGATGTCGATCCCCCACACGCGGGGATCGTCCGGGCGGCCGGGGTCGAGCTTGACGAGCTGGCCGACCTCGCGCGCCCGCGGCAGCTTGCGGTCGTATTCGACCGTGACGTACAGGTCCCCGTCGCGGTCGACCACGATGCTGGCGTCTGCGTCGTCGCCGACCCAGTAGTCCAGCACGACGTCGACCTCGCCGCGCTCGACGGCCGCGCGATCGAGCCCCATGACCCGACCGCCCGAGTTGACCCAGTACACCCGGTCGTCGGTGACCGCCGGGCTCGACTCGATCGACACGTTCCAGTCGCCGATGTCGGCGAGCAGCTGGTCGTTCCAGGCCGGCACCTCGACCAGGATCTCGGGGTCGACCTGGACGCGGCCATCAGGGTCGTAGGTCCGGTGCAGGCGCACGGCCCGGTACCACGAATCCTCGCCGGCGACGTGCAGCACGTCGTCGACGACCGACGGGTTGGCGTCCCAGTCGTTGTTCCACACCCCCTGCGGGTGGCGGCCCAGCCGCCACAGCTCAGTGGGCTCGTCGCGGTCCAGCGCGACGATGCGGAAGTACCCGTCGCGTGACCCGACGTAGAGCAGCGGATAGCCGTCGGGGTCGAGCGACTCGGTGCCCTTGACCATGAACCCGGTCCAGAACGGCGACCGGGTCGGCGCTCCGGTGGCGGCGTCGACGAAGTGCACTGCGCCGTCGTAGGCCCCGACGATGACCTCGGTGACGCCGTCGTCGCGCTCCCACACCAACGGCTGGCCGGTCCAGCCCGTCCCGCACCACCGACGCTCGATCTCCTCGGCGTCGTCCCCCTCGCCCCGGACGGTGACCTCGACGGTACACATGGCCTGGTCCGGGTAGCGCCAGGCGATCTCGGGATCGTCGGGCAGGGGCCCCTGCCCGTAGACGGTCCGGGTCGGGTTGCCGCGGAACTGCAGCAGCCCGGTGACGGTGTCGCCGCCGGCCAGCTCGCCGTGGAAGGCCGAGGCCGGTTCAGGATCGGGCGGTGGCTCCTCGCGCCCGTCGTCGACCGGCGGCGCTTCCCCGACCGGCTCGTCGTGAGGGGCGGGAGGCGGGTCGGGCTCCGGAGCGGCCGTGTCGGGTGGCTCCGGGTCCTCGCCGGCGAGGACGATCGCCGTGCCGAGCACGGCCACCGCCAGGGCGACCAGGACCAGCACGGGCAACAACGGTGGACGGCGCATCCACGGGACGGTACCGGGGTGTGTCCGGGTCCCTCCGCACCCGCCGGTAGGCTCTGAGCACCGTGACCAGCGACGCACGCATCGTTCTCGTCCGCGTGTCCGGGCGCGACCGGCCCGGTATCACGACGGGCCTGCTCGCCGTGGCGGCCGACGCGGGCATCGACGTCCACGACATGGAGCAGGTGGTCGTCCGCGAGCGGCTGACCCTCGATCTGCTCATCGGTGTGCCCGACGGCAGCGACGTGCTGAAGGAGCTGCTGTTCCACGGCTGGGAGCTCGGGGTCCAGCTCGACTTCGAGGTGGTGGAGCCGACCTCGCAGCCCGCCCACCTGCCGCGGTCGGTCGTCACCGTGATCGGTCAGACCCTGCCACCGGCGGCGCTGCGCGACGTGACCGGCGCGATCGCCTCCGCCGGGGGCAACATCGACCGCATCGTGCGCCTGTCCCGTTACCCGGTGGTGTCCTTCGAGTTCGTCGTGGTCAACGGTGACAGCGACCGGATGCGTGAGCGGCTCGTGCTCGCGAGCGCCGACCACGGCATCGACGTGGCGGTGCAGCGCGAGACGCTCGAGCGGCGCGCGAAGCGGCTCGTGCTCCTCGACGTCGACTCGACGCTCATCCAGGACGAGGTGATCGAGCTGCTCGCCGACGAGGTCGGCCGCGGGGAGGAGGTCGCCGCGATCACGGCCCGGGCGATGGCGGGCGAGATCGACTTCTCCGACGCGCTGCGCGAACGGCTGGCGGTGCTCGAGGGGGTCCCGGCCGACGTGCTCGAGCGGGTCGGTGACCGGGTTCGGCTCACCCCCGGCGCCCGCACCTTCGTGCGGACGCTGCACCGGCTCGGGTACACGGTCGCGGCCGTGTCGGGTGGCTTCAGCGAGGTCGCCGACCGCGTCGCCCGCGACCTCGGCCTCGACCACTGCGTCGCCAACACCCTCGAGGTCGAAGGCGGCAGGCTCACCGGCCGCGTGGTCGGCGAGGTGGTGGACCGTGCGGGCAAGGCCGCCGTTCTGCGCCGCATCGCGGCGGAGGAGGACATCCCGCTGGAGCAGACGGTGGCGGTCGGTGACGGCGCCAACGATCTCGACATGCTGGCCGCGGCCGGTCTGGGGATCGCGTTCAACGCCAAGCCGGTGGTCCGCGAGGCCGCCGACACGGCGGTGTCGGTGCCCTACCTCGACGCGATCCTGTTCCTGCTCGGCATCCGCAGGGACGAGGTCGAGGCGGCCGACGCCGAGGACCCGGATCTCGTCCTCGACGGGCTGCTGCCGGTGCCCGGCACGCCGCCGATGTGACTCACCCGCCCGGAAGGCGGCCAACGCAGAAGAGCGGCGAGCGGGTCGTAGGGCATCCTGCGATGCGACGGGTACTACGCTGCGACGCCCGTCGTGCCCGTGCCATCGATCCCCGCCGTACCGAGGACGAGGAGACCGTTCGTCGTGGCTCGCGTCACCGTCCATCACCTCACCCGCCCACGCCGCCTCCCCCTCATCGAGGAGGAAGGGCTGCGGACGCGGGCGGACCTGTCCGGGCTCTACGGTCCTCCCGGTGAGCTCGATGCGGCCGCACCCGGCACGTTCGCGCACGGCAAGCGCGTGTCCGGCTGGTTGTCGGCCGATCACGCCCGCTCCTGCGTCGGCGAATACGGGGCCGGCTACGTCAGCTACACGGTCGACCCGAACAAGACGCTGGCGGCGCCGGCGTCGGCCCGGGACGGTGACCCGGAGGCGTACTGGTCCGATGCCCGGCCGCTGGCCGCCTGGCTCGCCGACGGCGACCCGCCGGCTGATCTCGAGGTGCACCAGAACCTGCCGGTACGGGCGAAGTACCTCCACCTGCACGCGCCCCTGTTCACCGACGAGCAGCTGGGCGACTTCGCCCCCCTGGTGGCGGCGGTGGCCGACGACGACCGGTTGTCCGCGAAGGCGTTGATGCACCTGGCGGTCATCGCCGCCGATGTCGACTTCGACTCGCCCGCGTTCCTGGCCGCCTGCGCCCTGGCGTGGCGTGACGAGCCCGACCCCGACGGCCTCGTGCGCGAGCTGATCGAGACGGACCCGGACAAGGTCGCAAGCGCGGCGCTGGCCGAGCACGGCGCCGTGTCACCCGAGGCGACAGCGCTCCTGCGGACGAGCCTCGAGGAGACACGGGAGTGGTCGGACGAGAACGGCTTCTCGCACGGCGAGGGCCTGTTCGCGCGGACGGCGACGGTCCTCGACGAGCTGCCCGACCACGTGTGACGACGGCGCGGCGCCCGGACCGAAGGGGCCGCCGTGGGAGGGGAGGATCACAGGCTGACGATGTTGAGGTGCGACACCCGTGTCTCGTCGCCCTCGTCCATGAGCTCGAAGCGCACGCGCTGACCGACCCGCAGCTCCATCAGACCGGACGCGGCGAACGCCTCGCGGTCGATGGGATGCTCCTCGAGGCCGTCGTCGAGCAGCGATCCGGTGCCGTTGGCCGGATTGAAGGTCTTGACGGTGCCCTGCGGCATCGAGGCCTCCTGGCGCTCGGGGGCGGTCGCGGGCAGGATAGCGATGGGCGAAGCCGCACCCGCCACCCGCGATCAGGAGGACCACCGTGAGCAGTGACGACCCCGGGCCGCAGGAACCCTCCGAGCCGGACCCGCTGGACCGGGACGAGCCCTCCGAGCACTCCGAGCCATCCGGGCCGCCGGCCAGCCGCCCGGACACCCCGGACACCCCGGACACCCCCGAGCGATCCGCCCCGCCGGACGCGACCGTCCCGGAGCGCACGCCGTTGACCCAGCAGCTCGGTCGCGGCGTGCTCGTCCTGCTCGCGGTCCTGTTCGGCGTGTTCGCCGTGGCCAACTCGCACTACGTCGATTTCTCCTGGGTGTTCGGGGGGACCGAGGTCCGGCTGGACGCCGTCGGCGAGCGGCTCGACGGAGGGGTGCCGCTGATCGTGCTCCTGGTCGGTTCGTTCCTGCTCGGTGGGGTGATCACCGCGTTCGCGATGTGGCAGTCCCGCCGTGCCCAGGAGCGCCGTGACCGCCGCGAGGCGAAGCGGTCGCGATGACCCGCGTACGGCTTCGCGGCCGGCCCCGGGGGGTCAACCGGTGACGCGTCGGAGGTCGACGTCCGAGGTCGCGATCCATCGGGCCGTCGCCGGCCCGACGGGTTGACCGGACAGCGCCGCGAGGTCGTCGATCGTGTCGACATCGACGGCGAAGCCGGGCGTGCGGAGGGTGACCACTTCGAGGCCGTGCGCCTGCGCCGCGGCCACGTGCCGGGCGGCCGAGCCCGGTCCGTAGGAGGTGGGCACGACGTCGGGAGGGCGGCGCACGAGCCCGCCGGTGCCGCCGTCGTCGGTCGGAGCGACCACCACCGCGGCGTCGACATCGAGGACGGCGGCCACGTCGGAGGGCGACAGTCGGGGAAGGTCGGCCGCGGCCACGAGGACGCGGTCGACGCCGCCCAGGGACGCACCCGCCGCCGCCAGTGCGTCGTTGAGGTCGCGGCTGCCGGGCGGGTCGAGGACCGCGTCGAGCCCGAGGGAGGTGGCCACCTCGGCGGCGGCCCGGCCGCCGGCGACGACGACGATGCGGTCGACGGGTGCGGCGTCCAGCGCCGCGGCGACGTCGGCGAGCATCGCCTTGGCCAGGCCCGCGCGCTCGGCCGCGCCCAGAGACGGCGCGAGCCGGGTCTTGCCGATCCCGGGCGATCGCATCGGGACGAGCGACACGGTCGAGGTCGAGGCCATCGCGTCGAGCCTATACGCCGCATCGGGCGGCCCCAGGCCATCCACCTCGTCAGCTAGGGTCGACGGCAGCGGCGAGAGGTGCGTGCTCATGGGCAGAGTCGCGGTGATGGGCGCCGGCTCTTGGGGGACGGCGTTCGCGCTCATGTGCACCGACGGGGGGGAGTCCACCACCCTGTGGGCGCGTCGGCCCGAGATCGCCGCCGAGATCAGCGAGCAACGGACCAACGCGGGCTACCTCCCCGATGTCGAGCTGCCCGAGGGGCTGATCGCCACCAGCGACCCGGCGCAGGCGCTGGCCGACGCGGACGTGGTCGTGCTCGCGATCCCGTCGGTCGGTCTCGCCGAGCAGCTGTCGGCCTGGGGGCGGTCGATCCCCGGTGAGGCGACGCTCGTGAGCCTGATCAAGGGCGTCGACGTCACGACCCAGCGCTTCGGCAGCGAGGTCGTCGCCGACGCCCTCGACTGCGACCCCGACCGGGTCGTGGTGGTGTCGGGCCCGAACCTCGCGCTCGAATGCGCCCAGCGCCTGCCGGCGGCGAGTGTCGCGGCGAGTCCGGACGAGGGCCGGGCCATCCAGGTCCAGGACGCGGTCATGGCCCCCTACTTCCGCGTCTACACCAACGTCGACAAGGTCGGGGTCGAGGTCGCCGGCGCGGTCAAGAACGTCATGGCGCTGGCCGCCGGCATGGCGCACGGCATGGGCTACGGCGACAACACCCGCGCGGCGGTCATCACCCGGGGGCTGGCCGAGATGGCCCGTCTCGGCGTCGCACTCGGTGGCAACGCGCTGACCTTCGCGGGGCTCGCGGGCGTCGGCGACCTCGTCGCGACGTGCACGTCGCCGAAGTCGCGCAACCGGACGGTCGGCGAGCGCCTGGGGCGGGGTGAGCGCATCGACGCGATCACCTCGTCGATGAACATGGTCGCCGAAGGGGTCCGTTCGTCGCGGGCGATCCTGACGCTGGCGGAGCGGCACGGGGTCGACATGCCGATCACCGAGGGCGTGGTCGCGGTGTGCCACAAGGGCTACGCCCCCCAGGACCTCGTCCACGCCCTGCTGTCGCGGTCGGCGAAGCCCGAGATCTACGGGATCGACGTGTGACCGCCCCCGGCCTGGTTCTCGTGCTCGACGGGCCGGCACGCGTCGGCAAGTCGGCCACGATCGAGGTGCTCCAGCGACGCTGGCCGGACGTGCAGCCGGGCCCGCTGCTGGAGGCAGGCCTCGACCGCAGCCTGTCGGGGCTCGGCTCGTCGCTGGCGCGCTGGTGGCCGCTCATCCAGGGGAGCGCAGCCGGCCAGCCGGCCGAGCCGGACCAGACCACGTGGGGTCCGCTCGGCCGGGAGCTGATCGCGGCGATGCACCGCGCCGCCGCCGCCTGGTCCCTGGCCGGGTTCGACGTCGCCATCGACCACATCCTGCTCGACCAGGCCACGGCGACCGACCTCGCCGAGGCGCTCGAGAGCCTGCCGGTGCTCCATGTCGGTCTCACCTGCGACCCGGACGAGCTCGCCCGACGGGAGGCGGACGGCTCGGACGCAAGCCTGGATCGGGCCGCGGCGCAGCTGGTCGCCACCCGGGACGTGGCGGTGCGCGACGTTCTGGTCGACACCACCGACCGGTCGGTCGAGGACGTCGCCGAGGTCGTCCTGCGGCACGTCGGCAAGCACCTGCGGGACGGATGAGGCCGGCCCCGGCGATCAGCCGGGATCGAGCCCGAGGGCGTCGACGATCCTCCTGGTCTGCTCCATCACCCCCTGCGTGAGCTCGACGGCGCCGGGGCCGACGAGGTTGACGTCGTCCCAGCGGTCGGCGACGTCCTCGGGGCTCGGGACCCCGTCGAAGGTCACGCCCTCGCCCTCGACGATGGCGACCCGGGCGATGTAGCCGCCACCGACCGAGTAGATCCGGCCGGTGTCGGTGCAGGACTCCGAGGCGAGATAGGCTACCAGCGGTGAGACGTAGGCGGGCTCGAGCCGTTCGAGCACCTGCGGGGCGATCACGTCCTCGGTCATCCGCGACGCCGCGATGGGGGCGACGGCGTTCGCCGTGATGCCGTACTTGGCGCCCTCGATCGCGAGCGTGCGGGTCAGCCCGACGAGCCCGAGCTTGGCGGCCGAGTAGTTGGACTGGCCGAAGTTGCCGTACAGCCCGGACCCGGACGTGGTGCTGATCACCCGGCCGTAGCCCTGCTCCTTGAGGTGGTTCCAGGCGGCCCGGGCGACGTGGAAGCCGCCGTACAGGTGCACCTTGAGCACCATGTCGAGCTCGTCGGGCTCGAGCTTGGCGAACGAGGTGTCGCGGAGGATGCCGGCGTTGTTGACCACGATGTCGACGCGACCGTAGGCCTCCAGCGCCGTCCTGACGATCGCCTCGCCACCGTCCCAGGTGTGCACGCCGTCGTAGTTGGCCACGGCCTCGCCGCCCGTGTCCCGGACCTCGGCGACCACCGCGTCGGCCATCGAGGAGCCGCCACCGGTGCCCTCGCGTGTGCTCCCGAGGTCGTTGACGACCACCTTCGCGCCGCGATCGGCCAACAGCAGGGCGTGGCTGCGGCCGAGCCCGCCACCGCCGCCGGTGACCACCGCGACACGCCCCTCGAAGTCGATCGATGCCACCTGAGACCTCCTGGAGCGGTGCCGTGGTGGCCGAACGAGGTGAGCGACCGGGGATGGCCCCGCCGGATCCCGAGCCTAGC
>CAZSQF010000119.1:0-8462 GCA_964608935.1 uncultured Actinomycetota bacterium
ACGTAGCAGTACTCGGCCACGGCGATTCCATCGGTCAACGGGAGCGGGTGCGACCCACGAGGCTATCCAGGCGAGCAGCTCGCCGAACGGCGGCGGCGAGCCGGCGGGTCGCTCAGCGCCACTCGACGGTCACGACCTCCACCGGTGCGGAGACGCCCTCAAGGGCGACCTCCCGCGGCGGCGACATCGCGAACCGGACCGGCTCGTCGGCGCCGCTCGCGCGACTGACCAGTATCTCGTCCGCGGCCGCCATCGCCCCGATCCTGGCGGCCTGGTGCACACCGAGGCCGGCGTAGTCGTGACCACGCACGGTCGCCTCGGCACGGTGCACCCCGATGCGCACGGACGGAGCGAAGCCGTGCTGGCGGCGGTGCTCCGCCAACGCCCGCTGGATCGCCACCGCCGCCTCGACCGCCGACGCGGTGTCGGGGAACGCCACGAAGAAGCCGTCGCCGGTCTGGCGGACCTCGGCGCCGCCGTGGTGCTCGAAGTGCGACCGCAGCTCCTGGTCGTGCCAGCGGATCAGCTCCTGCCACGACTGGTCCCCCAGCGTCTCCGCCAGCGTCGTGGATCCGACGATGTCGGTGAACACGAAGGCCCGGCTGACGCGGTCCCCTGCGCCGGCGGCCACACCGCCTTCGCGTCCCAGCAGCTCGTCGATCCGGCGCGCGTCGCGGACCGCCCCGAGGCGCTCGACGGCGGTGCGTGCCGTCTCGAGCTCGAGCGTGCCGGCCCCCTCGTCGCCGTCGGCCAGCAGCGCCTGCCCGAGCAGCGTGCGGGCGATGGCGAGCTCGTAGGGCGCGCCGACCTGGCTCCAGCGCTCCACCGCGAGCCGCAGGGCCACACCGGCCCGGCGGGCGTCGCCCTCGGCCAGGGCGAGCCGGCCGCGGGCCACCCCCGCCGCCGCCTCGAGCGCCGGCTTGTTCATCGTCTGGGCGACGTCCTCGAGCTCCTCGACCAGGTCCCGGACCCGATCGAGGTCGTTCGCAGCGACCCCGATCTCGACCGCGGCGGGCAGCTGGCGCAGCCGATCCAGTCCCATGCGGCCGTCGAGCGCGCGCAGGATCTCACTCTCCGCACCGGCGAGGTCACCGGACGCCAGCCGCAGCAGGGACATCCCCGGTTCGGGGTCCCGACCCAGCTCGCGCACGTCAGCGAAGATCTGTCGGGCACCGGTCAGGTCGCCCACGCGCAAGCGCAGCTCGCCGACCTGGTACAGCGCCTCGGCGCGCAGCATGACGTTGTAGCGGCTGAGCTCGTCGGCGGCCCGCCGCGCCTCTCGCTCGGCGTCCGCCCAGGAGCCGCGAAGCCCCAGGATCTCGGCCCGGCGGACCCGGCAGATCCCGGGGAAGCCGGACATGCCCTGGGTGTCACACCACCGCTCGGCCTCCTCGGTCCACTGGCGGGCGCGCTCCCAGTCGGTGACGGTGCGACACACCTCGATCGTGCAGCAGTAGATGATCCCGGTGCACATCGGGTCGAGCTCCCCGGTGGCGACCGAGACGCTGGCCTCGTCGATGAGTGCCATGCCGGCGTCGACCTCGCCGAGGTGGACACGTGCCATCCCCTCGAACTCGAGCCCGAGCGTGCGCAGGGCACCGTCACCGAGCTCTTTGCCCACCTCCTGGATCCGTCGCGCATGGACGAGGGCCTCGGCGGGATCGCCGGAACCGATCGCGATGGCGGACTGCATCAGCGCCCGCCAGCCGTGTGCGATGCAGGTCTCGTCGACGTCCTCGAGCAGCCGTCCGGCGCGCGACAGCCAACCGCTGCCCACCGCCACGTCGCCACGGTCGAGGTAGTCGTTGGCCAGGTACACCGCCTCGAGCGCGGCCGAGCAGACGTCGCCGTCGTCGAGGAACGCGGCGTGTGCCCGCCGCCGGGCGTCGAGGGCCGCGTCGGGGTCGCCCGCGAACCATGCCGACTCAGCGAGCCGCGACAGGTCGCGCGCGCCGAGGGGCTCGACGGCGTCCACCGCTCGCAGCGTCTCGAAGGCCTCCTGCCAGGCGTGGCGGTCATGGGCGGCGCGGCCCGTGGCAAGGGGGTCCTCGAGCTCCTGCACGTCGTGGCTCATCGCCCGCCCCTCAGGATGACGGTGCAGTATGCCCCCGCGACAGCCTGCGCGGGAGCCCTACACGGCGTCGAGCGCCTGTTCGAGGTCGGCGACCAGGTCGTCGACGTCCTCGATGCCGGTCGAGTAGCGCACCAGCCCCTCGGGGATGCCGAGGGCCGCCCGCTCCTCGGGCGTGCACTCGACGTGGCTGCTGGTGGCCGGTGCCGCGACGATGGTCTCGACCGCGCCGAGGTTGGCGGCGCGGTGGGCCATGCGCAGCCTTGGCAGGAACCGTGCGACGGCGGCGAAGTCCCCGTCGAGCGAGAAGCTGAGCATCCCGCCGAACCCGCGCATCTGTCGTGCGGCCACGTCGTGCTGGGGGTGGCTGGCCAGCCCCGGATAGTGGACGGCGGTCACCTTCGGGTGGTTCTCGAGGTACTCGGAAACGACCCTGGCGTTGGCGCCCTGGCGCTCGACCCGCAGCTGGAGCGTCTTCATGCCCCGGAGCAGCAGATAGGCCGCCATGGGGTCGAGCGCGGCGCCGTTGATCTCGCGGTAGTGGTAGACCACGTCGACGAGGTCCTGCCGGCCGACGACGACCCCTCCGAGGGCGTCGGCGTGCCCGCCGAGGAACTTGGTCGCGCTGTGGATCACGAGGTCCGCGCCGTGCGCGAGCGGGTTCTGGTTGATGGGCGTCGCGACGGTGTTGTCGACCATGACGACCGCTCCCTGCGCGTGCCCGGCCGTGATGAGCCGGTCGAGGTCGAGCACCTTCAGCGTCGGGTTGGTGGGGGTCTCGAGGTACAGCACGTCGCAACCCTGCGCGATCGCCTTCTCGATCGCGTCGAAATCGGTCGTGTCGCACAGCTCCACGTCGATGCCGTACTCCGGCAGGAAGTCCGTGAAGATCTTGCTCGTCCCCCCGTAGGTGTCCTTGACCGACACGACGCGGCGACCCGGACGCAGCAGCGCGTGCAGGGCGTTGCTGATGGCGGCCATGCCCGTGCTGGTCGCCGTGGCCGCCTCGCCGTCCTCGAGCAGGCGCACCTTCTCCTCGAAGACCGCCACGGTCGGGTTGGTGTTGCGCCCGTAGATGTGGCCGTCCTCCTCGCCGAGCACGACCGCGAGCGCGTCCTCGACGCCCTCGTAGCCGAACGACACGCTGTGCACCACCGGCACCTGCGTGGAGCGATCGACGAGGTAGCGGTCCTCGCCACCCCAGACGGCCACGCTTCCGCGGCCGGAGTCCTTGATCCGTGACATCGTCTGTCTCCTAGCGTCCGGCCCCGAAGGGGAGGACGAGATACTCGTTCAGTCGGGCATACAGCATGTGCAGGTGCTTGGTGCGGACCTCTGCGAGCTGCTGCTCGGAGGCCGCGGACACCGCGTCGATGGTGAGCGAGATCTCGTCCTCGACGGCGGCGATCTCCGTCTCGAAGTCGAGCTCGGGCAGCAGCTGGACCCAGACCCGCGAGGTCTGCCGGTACAGCTGATCGTGGATCCGGCGCAGGGGCCCGTCGTCCATCACGTCGAGCATGATCTCGTGGAAGCGGTCGTAGACCTCGCCCAGTGCACGGGGATGGGACGCGGGCACGTCCGCGAGATCGTCGCGAACCTCGCGCAGGCGGTCGGCCACGTCCCGGGGCGCCGGGAAGTGGACGAAGTCCGCGACCAGCTCGGCGACCTTCAGACGCAGCGCCCAGACCTCGCGCAGCTGCTTCAGGTCGACGGTCGAGACGACCGCGCCGGTGCCCGGACTGAGCGTGACCAGCCCGTCGCGCTCGAGCCAGTCGAGCACACGTCGGATCGGTGTTCGGCTCACCCCGAGGTCCTGCGCGAGCGCCTGCTCGGGCAGTCGCGTCCCGGGCTCGAGCTCCAGTCGACAGATCCGGTCGCGGACGATCCGGTAGACGTCCTCGGTCGTCGACCCGGGTGTCGAGCTCATCGCATTGGCCTCGGGCGGGCGCGCGCCCGCGGGACTGGTCGACATAGAATCGGCGGAAGCGTGTCTCCGCCGGGCATGCACATGGTATACCGCACGCACCCTGCCTGAGTCCAACCGGGCGGATGCGGTTGGCACCGGGTCCCCGTCCCGCCGCCAGGAGGTGAGCGACCGTGACCGACGTCGAGCTCCCGTTCGCCCAGGAGGAGTACGGCGAGCGGCTGGCGAAGGTCCGCGCCGCCATGGACGAGCGCGGCCTGGACGTGCTGATCGTGTCCGACCCGTCGAACATGGCGTGGCTGACCGGCTACGACGGCTGGTCGTTCTACACCCACCAGGCCGTGGTGATGCCCCTCGACGAGGCCCCGATGTGGTGGGGGCGGGGTTTCGACGTTCCCGGCGCGCGGCGCACCACCAACCTCGAGGGGGATCGCATCATCGGCTATCCCGACTACTACGTGCAGTCCAGCGACCTGCATCCCCACCAGCACCTCGCCGCGCTGCTGCGGGAGCGCGGCTGGGACCGTGGCCGTGTCGGCGTCGAGCTCGACAACTACTACTACTCGGCGGCGGCCCATCAGGCCCTGAGCGACGGCCTGCACGATGCCGAGCTGGCCGACGCCACGGCGCTGGTCAACTGGCAGCGGGCCATCAAGTCCCCCCAGGAGCTGGCCTACATGCGCATCGCCGCCCGGATCGTCGAGCAGATCCACCGTCGCGTCATCGAGATCGTGCGGCCGGGGATGCGCAAGAACGACCTCGTCGCCGAGATCTACCACGCGGCGATCACGGGCGCCGACGGGCACGGCGGGGACTACCCGGCGATCGTGCCGCTCCTGCCGACCGGGATCGACGCGTCCGCGCCGCATCTGACCTGGAACGACCGGCCGATCCAGACCGGCGTCGCCACCTATTTCGAGCTCGCGGGCTGCTACCGCCGCTACCACGCCCCGCTGTGCCGGACCGTGTTCCTCGGCACGCCTCCCACCGAGATGGTCAACGCGAGCAGCGCACTGGTCGAGGGCCTGGCAGCGGGCGTCGATGCGGCCCGCGCCGGCAATGAGGCCCGCGAGGTGGCCAACGCGCTCAATCGGGAGCTCGAACGGGCCGGGATCGTGCGCGAAGGCCGTTGCGGGTACGCGATCGGGCTGAGCTACCCGCCCGACTGGGGCGAGCGCACCATCAGCCTGCGCGACAACGACCACACGGTTCTCGCGCCCGGGATGACCTTCCACTTCATGCCCGGGCTGTGGATGGATTCCTGGGGCATCGAGATCACCGAGAGCATCCTCATCACCGAGGAGGGCCCCGCGGAAGTGCTTGCGTCGGTCCCCCAGGAGCTGGTGATCATCGATTGACCACGAGGCCGGGACGGACGACCAGGCCCGCCGAGGACGCGCTTGGCAGCGGCTGGCCAGTCTCCTAGGGTGATCGTAGAGTGCGTTCGACGGTCGGAGCCGCAAGGCGCGCCTGCGGGGCGGGAGACGGCCACGCAGTCCGCCACACCGCCGTGAACGGCGCGACGGGCCCCGGGAGAGGCTGGTTCGGGCCCGACAACAGGAGCGGACACAACAGACGACGAGAAGTGAGGAGCATCGTGTCGATACGAAGAGCCTTCATCGCCACCCTGGCCAGCGCGGCACTCGTGCTTGCCGCCTGTAACGGAGGAGACCAGAGCCTGCTGGAGGAGCTGCAGGCCGAAGGCACCGTCACGGTTGGCGTCGCCAACGAGGTGCCGTTCGGCTACGTCGGTGACGACGGCGAGCCCACTGGTATCGCCCCGGACGTGGCACGCGCGGTGCTGGCCGAGATGGGCATCGAGAACATGGAAGCCGAGGTCGTCGAGTTCGGCGAGCTCATCGGCGGGCTCCAGGCCGGGCAGTTCGACATGGTCACCGCCGGGATGTACATCACCCCGGAGCGGGCCGAGCAGATCTTTTTCAGCGACCCCGACTACTGCATCCCGGAGTCGCTCGCGGTCGAGCCCGGGAACCCGCACGGGATCGTGGACTACTTCTCGATCATCGACAACCCTGACCTCACGGTCGCGGTGGCCGCGGGCACGGTCGAGGTCGACTACGTGCAGGACGCCGGGGTCCCCGACGAGCAGGTCGAGGTGTTCGGTGACATCGACTCGATGTACCGGGCGCTCGAGGCCGGCGAGGTCGACGCGGTGACCGGCACAGCGGCCACCGTCCAGACCTACGCGGAGGCCAGTGCCGACATCGAGGCCGTCGAGGCGTTCTTCCCGGTGGACGCGGAGGGCAACGAGTTCTTCCCGTGCGGCGGCCACGGGTTCGCCGACGAGGAGTTTCGTGACGCCTTCAACGAGGTCCTGAACCAGCTGCGCGATGACGGGACCACGATGGAGATCATCACCGCATACGAGGACTTCAGCGCGGATGACGTCGAGCTGGCGAACACGCTGACGCTCGAGGACTTCCTCAACTGACCGTCGTGGCTGTGGCCCGGCACAGCAGCGTCTGGCCGGGCCACAGCCACGAAGCATCCCGGCGTCAGGTGCGCCGGTGAGCCAAGGGTGGGGCGATGGACCAGTGGGTGCTCGACTTCAGCCACTACCGCATCCTCATGGGTGGCCTGTCCGTGACCCTGCAGGTGCTGTTGTGGTCCTTCGTCCTCGGCGTCGTGCTGTCCCTGGTGTTCGGGGTCGCACGTCTGTCTGACCGCGAGTGGGTTCGCGGGCTCGCGCTGGTCTACGTCGAGTTCGCCCGCGGGATCTCCTCGGTCATCCTGCTGTTCATCATGGCCATCGCCATCCCGATCGTGCTCCAGATCGGGCAGGCACCCCTGATCGTGCTCGCGTCCATCGCCCTGGGGATCAACATGGGCGGGTACGGCGCCGAGATCGTGCGTGGGTCGATCAACGCCATCCCCAAGGGACAGACCGAGGCCACGATCGCGCTGAATCTCAGCCCGACCCAGCGCCTGCGCTACGTGGTGCTGCCCCAGGCCATGCGGATCATCCTCCCACCGATGGGCAACCTCACCATCGAGATCCTCAAGGGGACCGCGCTCGTGGCACTGGTCGGCATGAGCGACCTGATGCAGCAGACCCGGAACCTGATCCAGATCCAGCTCGCCGAAGGCGTGGCCGGTGTGACCGTCCTGTTCGTGAACGTGCTGGTGATCTACTTCATCGTCGCGCAGGTGATCAACGGCCTGTTCCGGCTCGCCGAGCGGCGCGTGAACCTGCGCTTCGAGCAGCGAACCGGCAGAAGCGCCGTGCAGCTCTCGGAGGTCAGCGCATGAGCCAGACCACGGAGGAGCCGCAGACGGGTGCGTCGTCGGGCGCGCAGCTCGAGATCACGCCGCACCGCAGGTGGTTCCAGCGACCCGAGGTGCTCGTGCCGGTGCTGGTGGTGGTCGCCGGCTACCTCATCCTGATCACCGTCGACCCCGGCTCCCAACGCTACTCGTCCTCGTTCCTCGCCGACCGCGAACAGCGCGTCGACTGGGCCTACTTCTTCCACCTCGTCCCGCAGATGCTCACGGGCCTGTACGTCCTCGCCCGTGCGACCGTGCTCGGGTTCACCCTCGCGGCGGTGCTGGGCTTCTTCCTGGCCCTGGGTCGACGCTCGAAGCGCAAGCTGGTGAGCATGCCGGTCGCCTTCATCATCGAGTTCATCCGCTCCACCCCGATCCTCGTGCAGCTGTTCTTCCTCCAGGCCCTCGTCCGGGCCACGCCGGCCATCTCGCTCAGCGGCGTCGAGATCCTCGTGCTGGGCCTCGGCATCCACTACGGCACCTACGCCTCGGAGGGCTATCGGGCCGGGATCAACAGCGTCCCGAAGGGGCAGTGGGAGGCCACGACCGCGCTGAACCTCAGCCCCGCCACCACCTGGACCAAGATCATCATCCCGCAGGCCGTGCCGAACGTACTGCCCGCGCTGGGCAACAACCTCGTCGCCTCCTTCAAGGACGCGCCGATGGGCGGCATCGTGCTCGCCGTGCCGTGCATGCTGTTCTTCGCCCAGTGGATCCGGGCCGACGACTTCCGACCCGTCGAGCCGTTCCTGCTGATCGGCGTCGGGTTCCTGATGGCCAGCCTCCCGGCGGCCTGGCTGGTCCGACGACTGGAGGAGTACATTGAGTACGAACGTGACTGAGGCCTCGGCCGACATCTCCCCGAAGGGTGCCGCGAGCGTGCGCATGCGCGCCGTCGACAAGGCGTTCGGCAACAACGTCGTGCTCCGCGAGCTCGACCTGGACGTGACCCCGGGCGAGCGGGTGGTGATCATCGGGCCGAGCGGATCGGGCAAGACCACGATCCTGCGCGTCATCATGACCCTGGAACGCATCGACGCCGGCACCATCGAGGTCGGCGGCCAGCACCTCTACCACGAGTCGGTCGGCAACCAGCTCAAGGCCGCGAGCGAGAAGCACATCCGCAAGGTGCGCTCGAACATCGGGATGGTGTTCCAGCACTTCAACCTGTTCCCGCACATG
>CAZSQF010000120.1:0-8428 GCA_964608935.1 uncultured Actinomycetota bacterium
GGCGCCCGAGAACCCGAGGACGCGTCAGTTCCTCCAGCGCATCATCGAGGCCGGGCGGCTGTGACGCCGCGGGCTCAACCGGCCGCGTCGCGCACGGCCAGGTAGCGCTCGACGAAGTCGGCCGCGGCGGCGTCCTTCTCGGCGAAGACCCCGTGCGTGAAGGCACGGCTCGTCACGCCCCGCTGGACGCGCTCGCACACGGCGAAGTCCTGCTTGGCGACCAGCTCGTTGAACTCCACGATGTCGGTCGGGTCGAACCCGGGCGCCTCCATGACCGCGGGCGTGAACAGGTAGTCGGCCAGGACCGTGGTGTGCGCGGGGCCGCGGGGAAGCAGGGTCGTCACGACCACGCTTGCGCCGGTGACGTCGATGAACATGTTGGGGAACACCGCCGAGCCGAAGTACGCGTCGGGCTGGTCGCCGAGCTCGGCCAGCGCCGCGTACCCGCTCGTCCGGTACGCCTCGGAGTCGGCCGCCAGTGTGACCCCATGATCGGTGCGATCCGGTTCGACGGTGCTGCCCGTCTTGTAGGTGGGAATGAGGTCGACGAGCTCGGGATGGACCCGCCCGCAGTGCAGGCACTCGCTGTAGTTCTCGATCAGGATCTTCCAGTTCGCGGCCACCTCGGTCCGCGTGTGACGAGCGATCCGACGCTGATCGAGGTCGAAACGCTCCAGGCTCAGCGGGTCGTTGAAGTGGTTCCCGAGCCAGTCGCGCAACGGTGCCGCGTCCTCGGCCAGGCACACGAACACAAAGCCCTGCCACACGTCGACGTGCACCGGCCACAGCGGGAAGCGGTCGCGGTCGATCTCGTCACGGCCCACGTGGGGGGTGCCGATCAGCTCGCCCGTCAGCGCGTAGGTCCACCCGTGATACGGGCAGGTGATCGCTGCGGGTCCCGACCCGCTGTCGTCGCACAGCTGCGCGCCGCGGTGGCGGCACACGTTGTAGAAGCCCCCCAGCCCGCCGTCGCGATCACGGACCACCACGACGCTCTCGCCGGCGACGTCGGTCACGAGTCGGTCGCCGGCGTCCGCGAGGTGCTCCTCGCGACCGACGTAGAACCAGTGCCGGTGGAAGATGCGGTCCTGTTCGAGCTCGAACACCTCGTCGGACCGGTAGTCGTGACCCGACAGCGTCGCACGCGTCGGTGTGCTCATGGCTCCATCCCTGCTGGCTGGCTCGTCCAGGCTACCACCGGACGCGCCAAACCTGAACCGTCGTTCAGGAAGGGTCCGGCTCCCGCAGCACCTCGGCGGCGGCGCGCTCACCGCTGCGCAGCGCGCCCTCCATGAGCCCGCTCCACGCGCCGGCGGTGTGCTCGCCCGCGAAGTGCAGGGCGCCCGTGGGGCGGGCCAGGGCGTCGTCGCCGGGGAAGCGGGACGTCCAGGCCGCATACGCGCCCCGGGCCCACGGGTCGTCCGACCACGTGGTCAGCACCGCCGCCCCTGGCCGGATCGCGAGGTCGGGACGCAGGCGTGCGACCCGCTCGACCCACGCGTCCGGGCCCGACGCCACGTCCAGGCCCGCGAGCGCTCCCGGCGAGCCGGCGAAGCAGTGCACCACCGGCGGGACCTCGCCATGCGCGTCGGTGGCGGTCCAGCTCCAGAACCGGTCGGCCACCGACATGACGGCGGTGGCAGGCGGCGCGGCCGCCAGCGGCAGGTGGAGCTTGGCGGCCTGCCCGAACGCGACGTCGTCGACGGCTTCGCGCTTCCAGCTCGGCAGCGCGGGGTCGAAGGCGAGGTCGCGCAGGACCGGCAGTGGCACGGTGACCACGGCCCGGTCGGCGGCGACGGCGCCGGCGTCGGTCACGACCTCGACCGATGCGTCTCCCCACACGACGCGACGCACGGGATGGCCGAGCCGGAGCCGCTCACCGAGCTCGGCGGCGAGCGACCCGGCCAAGGCCTGGTTGCCCTCGGCGATGCGATGGCTCGCCACGGGGGCGAACGACGCGACGTGTTCGACCACACGAGCGTCGAGGCGGTCCGCGGGGAACGCGCACGAGATCTCGACCCGGGCCAGGAGCGCCTCGCTCACGGCTCCGGCCAGGCCGAGCCCGGCGAGCACGTCGACGACCGAGGTGCCGGTCGGCGCCTGGTCCGCCGCGAGCGTGAGCCTGAGGCCCGCCTCCCGGAGCAGCTCGGGATCGACGCCGGGGACGTCGCGCACGTAGTAGCTCATCCCGGTGTCGGCCAGGTGCAGGCCCGCGCGCCCGACGTGGCGGCGCAGCGTGTCGTAGCCGTCGAGGACGAACTCGGCGCCCCGTTCGATCACTCCCAGGGTGGTCCCCTCCACGCGGAGTGGCTGCGACCACACCCGGCCGCCGACGCGGTCGCGCGCCTCGAGGACGACCACGTCGGCGCCGGCGCGGGCGAGCTCGACGGCTGCTGCCAGCCCGGCGAACCCGGCCCCGACGACCGCGACGCGCATCCGATCGCTCCCGCTCGGTCGCCGACCGCATCGAGTGGGTATTGACGCGCGTCCACGACGTTGTTTGACTCGCTGTTCAAGATAGCGCGTTGTGGAGTCGGAGCACTGGGAAGGAAGCCCCGTGAACCGGGAGGTCATGATCACCTGCGCGCTGACGGGCGCAGGTGACACCGTCGGCAAGCATCCGGGTGTCCCCGTGACGCCTGCGGAGATCGCGGCCGCCGCGATCGAGGCCGCGAAGGCAGGTGCCGCGATCGCGCATGTCCACGTCCGGGATCCGGAGACGGGCGGGATCAGTCACGACACGGAGCACTTCCGCGAGGTGGTCGAGCGGATCCGCGAATCGGACACCGATGTCGTGATCAACCTGACGGCCGGGGGCGGTGGCGATCTGTTCCTGTCGGACGACGACCCGACGGTCGCGGGTTCCGGCACCGACATCCAGACGCCCGAACAGCGTCACGAGCCGGTTGCCGAGCTGCTCCCCGAGATCTGCAGCCTGGACTGCGGCTCGTACAACTTCGCCGACGGCATCTACGTCGACCCGGCGCCCTGGGTGCGGCGCCACGCCGCGCTGATCCGCGACGCCGGGGTGCGGCCCGAGCTCGAATGCTTCGACCTCGGCCACATCTGGCTCGCCAAGCAGCTGGTCGAGGAGGGCCTCGTCGACGACCCGGCGTGGTTCCAGCTGTGCGTCGGCGTGCCGTGGGCGGCGGAGGCCAACCCCGAGACGCTGCTCGCGATGCGCAACATGCTGCCGGAGGGCGCACAGTGGACCGCCCTCGGGCTGGGCAGGATGCAGATGCCGATCGCGGCGCAGGCGGTGCTGCTCGGTGGCAACGTCCGGGTCGGCCTCGAGGACAACCTCTATCTCGACAAGGGCGTGCTCGCCAGCAACGGCCAGCTCGTCGAACGTGCCGTGACGATCGTCGAGAGCCTCGGTGCGCGGGCGCTCACGCCCGCCGAGACCCGCGAGCGGCTCGACCTCAAGGTCCAGGGGTGACCCGACACGGCGGCCCACCCCCGGCCGGGGCGAGGTGAGCGGGCGATGGAGTTCTCGGTCGGTGAGGAGCAACAGCTGATCGTCGACGTCGTCCGCGCCTTCGTCGACAAGGAGCTGCTGCCCCACGAGCCCGAGGTGGAGCGCACCGGAGTGCTCGACCCGGACCTCGCCGCGGACATCAGGCGCAAGGCGCTCGACGCCGGGATCTACGCCGCCAACATGCCCGAGGACCTCGGCGGCGGGGGCCTCGACAACCTCACCACCGCCATGGTCGAACGCGAGCTCGGCAAGACCTCGTACGCGCTCCAGTACCTCGTGGCCCGCCCCTCGAACATCCTGCGGGCCTGCACGGGCGACCAGGTGGACACCTACCTGCTGCCGACCGTGCGGGGGGAGCGGGTCGAGTGCCTGGCGATGTCGGAGCCCGACGCCGGATCCGACCTGCGGGGCATGACCTGCCGGGCCGAGCGCGCCGGCGACGACTACCTCATCACCGGGACCAAGCACTTCATCAGCCACGCCGACCTGGCGGACTACGTGATCCTGTTCGCCGCCACGGGGGAGGAGTCGACCGAGCGGGGCCCGCGGAAGCGGATCACCGCGTTCCTGGTCGACAAGGGCACCCCGGGGTTCGAGGTGCAGCCGGGCTACCGATCGGTGTCCAACCGGGGCTATCACAACTTCGGGCTGTCGTTCGACCGCTGCCGCGTGCCCGCGAGCCAGGTCCTCGGCGAAGAGCACAAGGGCTTCGAGGTCGCCAACACCTGGCTCGGCTCGACCCGGCTCCAGGTCGCCGCGACCTGCCTCGGCCGGGCCGACCGCGCCATCGAGGTGGCGACCGAGTGGGCGGCCAGCCGGCGCCAGTTCGGCCAGCAGATCGGCAAGTTCCAGGGGGTGTCGTTCAAGCTGGCGGACATGGCGACCCAGCTCGCGGCCGCCGAGCTGTTGACCTACCGCGCCGCGTGGCGGGCGGACCAGGACGAGATGTCGGACAGCGACGCCGCCATGGCCAAGCTCGTGGCCTCCGAGATGCTGGCGTTCGTCACCGACGAGGCGATCCAGGTGCTCGGTGGCATGGGGCTGATGGACGAGCTGCCGCTCGAGCGGCTGTGGCGCGATGCCCGGGTCGACCGGATCTGGGACGGCACCTCGGAGATCCAGCGTCACATCATCAGCCGCGCCATGCTGCGGGCGTACGGCGGATGAGTCGCGACCCGCTCGAACGGCTGCTCGCGCCACGCCAGGTCGCCTTCATCGGCGGTCGCGCACTCGACGCCGTCATCGCCAACTGCGAGGCGCTCGGCTTCGACGGCGACATCTGGGTCGTCAACCCGCGTCACGAGCAGATCGCCGGACGGCGCTGCTACCCGTCGGTGGCCGATCTGCCACAGGCTCCCGACGCCGCGTTCGTTGGCGTGGGTTGGGAGGCGACCATCGGTGTGGTGCGCGAGCTGGCCGAGCGCGGCGCCGGAGGCGCGGTGTGCCTGGCTGCCGGCTTCGCCGAGATCGGCGACGTCGGCCAGCCGCGGCAGGACGAGCTCGTGGCCGCCGCCGGTGACATGGCGGTCATCGGGCCCAACTGCTACGGGCTGCTCAACTACGTCGACGGGGTCGCGCTGTGGCCCGACGCCCACGGCGGCACGCGCGTCGAGCACGGTGCAGCCCTGATCGCGCAGAGCGGCAACGTGAGCCTCAACGCCACCATGGCCGACCGGTCCCTGCCGCTGACCCATGTGCTGAGCATCGGCAACCAGGCGGTCACCGGGTTCGGTGAGTACCTCGAGGCCCTCCTCGACGACCCACGGGTGCGCGCCATCGGCCTCTACGTCGAGGGCGTCGATGACCTGGCCAGGTTCGAGTCGGCCGCGCTGCGGGCGTTGGTGCAGGGCGTGCCCCTGGTCGCCCTGAAGTCGGGCCGATCCGCGCTGTCCGCTCGCATCGCGGAGCACCACACCGGGTCGCAGGCGGAGCCCGACGGCGCCTACGGGGATCGCTTCGAGCGGCTCGGGATCGTCGGGGTCGATTCCCCGGCCGCCCTGCTCGAGACCCTCAAGGCCTTCACGGTCTGGGACGGTGGAGGACCGGCGATCGCGGCGGTCGCGGCCTCGGGCGGTGACCTCGCCCTGCTGACCGATCTCGCCGAGGAGGGCGTCCTCGAGTTCCCCGCCTTCGACTGGGCCCGCGCCGGGGTCCTACGCGAACAGCTGGGCGACCTCGTCACGGTCGCCAACCCCCTGGACTACGGCACCGGCGTGTGGGGCCGCCACGACGAACTCCTGGCGTGTTTCGCCACCGTGATGGCCGACGACCTCGACGCCGTCGTGCTCGTCATCGACTATCCGCGGGACGGGGACGTGGCCGACTGGGACGCGACCGTCGGGGCCTTCGTCGCCGCGCACGAACAGACGGGTCGCCGCGCCGCCGTCGTCAGCACGCTCCCCGAGCTGCTCCCGCGCGAGGTCCGGAACCGGCTCCTGGCCGCCGGCGTCGTGCCGCTGCAGGGGTTGAGCGAGGCGGTCACGGCCCTGGACGCGGTCGCGAGCTACCACCGGCATCGCGCCGACGTGCCGGAAGGGGGGCTCGACCGTGCTGGGACCTGAGCGACCGGTCGAGCGGGTCGGGATCGTCGGGACCGGGGTCATCGGCGCCGGCTGGGCGGCGCGGTGCCTAGCGCACGGGCTCGATGTCCTCGCCACCGATCCGGCGCCGGGCGCCGAGGACCGACTGCGTGCCGCGGTCGACAACGCCTGGCCGGCGCTCGAACGGGTCGGGCTGGGCCCCGGCGCCGACCGCGACCGCCTCACGTTCGTGGCCGACGTCGCGGCGGTGGCCGCCGACGCCGACGTGGTCCAGGAGAGCGCACCGGAGCGCGAGGGTCTCAAGCGGCGCCTGCTCTCCGAGATCGACGCGGCCGCCCCACCACGGACGCTCATCGCCTCGAGCTCGTCGGGGCTGCTGCCGACGCGCATCCAGGCCGACTGCGCCCACCCGGGACGGGTCGTGATCGGGCACCCCTTCAACCCGGTGTACCTGCTCCCGCTGGTCGAGGTGGTGGCCGGGGAGGCGACCGCCCCCGAGACCGTCCCGGCCGCCATGGCCCACTACCGCTCGATCGGCATGCGGCCGCTGTGGGTGCGCACCGAGATCGAGGGCTACCTGTCCGACCGGCTCCAGGAGGCGCTGTGGCGCGAGAACCTCCACCTGGTGGCGGAGGGGGTCGCGACGACGGGTGAGCTCGACGACGCCATCGTCTACGGGCCCGGGCTGCGCTGGGCGCTGATGGGCGTCAACCTCACCTTCCAGCTCGCCGGCGGGGAGGGCGGCATGCGGGCGATGCTCGAACAGTTCGGTCCGGCGCTCGAGCTGCCCTGGACCCGGCTCGAGGCGCCCGAGCTGACCGACGACCTGATCGAACGGATGGTCACGGGTACCGAGCATCAGGCGGGTGGGCGCTCGATCGCCGAGCTCGAACGGCGCCGTGACGAGTTCCTCGTGCGGCTGCTCGAGCTGCTCGAGGACTACTGGCCACCTGCCGACGCGCACGAAGGCGCGGCCGGTGGCTGACCGCGCCGGCCCGCCACCGCTCGCGCCCTACCGGGCCAGCGTCCGACCGGAGTGGGTCGACTACAACGGCCACATGAGCGAGGCGTTCTACGTGCTCGTGTTCGGCTACGCCACCGACGCCCTGCTCGACCGCATCGGGATGGACGCAGACCGCCGTGAGCGCACCGGCACGTCGGTCTACACCCTCGAGGCGCACGTCTGCTACCTCGCCGAGGTCCGGGAGGGGGAGCCGCTGCACGTCACCACCCAGGTGGTCGACCTCGACCACAAGCGGGTCCGGATCTTCCACACGATGTCACGGGGGGAGGGCGGCGAGCTGCTCGCGACCGAGGAGCTGCTGCTGTGCAACGTCGACACGCGCGCGTCGCGGTCGACGCCGCTCGCCGACGACGTCGCCGCGACCCTGTCGGCCCTGCGCGAGGCGCATCGTGCCCTGCCCGTCGACGAGCGCATCGGGCGCGCCATCGGGCTGCCGGCCCCGTCCGAGGGGCGGCCTGGCGGGTCGTCTCCCTAGCCGCCGCCGGCGTCGGCGGCCGGCCGGCGTGCCCGGAGGCGTCCCGGGCGCAGCTCCCCGCGGTCGAGCACCACGGTCAGCGCCCGCCAGTTCTCGACGAAGTGCATGGCCTTGGCCTCGCCGAGCAGCTCGCGCATCCGGGGTAGCCACGGCCCTCGCATCTGGTCGTACTCGTGGTGTGCCTGCTCGCGGTATTCGTCGGTGATGTCCTCGAGCTCGACCGCCTCGAAGCCCGCGTCGGCGATCATGCGCCCCGCGTTCTCGAGCGTCTCCATGTGGTAGGTCAGGCCTTCGAGCTCGAAGAAGTACTCCATGTGCGAGCTGAACGGCTCGGGGCCGCGCATCCAGTCGCCTGCCAGCAACCGGCCCCCGGGCCGGAGCACACGGTAGGCCTCGGCGAACAGGCCCCGCTTGTCCTCGACGTGGATCCACGAATCCTTGCTGAACACGACGTCGAAGTCGGCATCGTCGAACGGCAGCGGCCCGGGTACCACGTGGACGAACCCGACGCGGTCGGCGAGTGCCTGCTCGGCCGCATGCTCCCTCGCACGACGCACCAGGTCCGCCTCGACGTCGATGCCGACGACCGTGGCCCCGTACTCGCGTGCCAGCAGCACGTCGATGCCGCCCAGCCCGCAGCCGATGTCGAGCACCCGCTGGTCGGTGAGGTCGTGGTCCGCGACGATGGCCCGGATCGCATCGGGCCCGCCGGGGGAGAGGAAACCCTCGCCCCAGACGAGCTGGAGGAGGGCGATCAGGTCCTCGTCGTACTCGTCCTCGTGGGGCGTCGTGCCGTCGGGCTCCATGGCCGCCTCCTCGTGCTCGGTCGTCTCTATCGGCCCTGCCACCGCGGCTCGCGGCCCTCGGCGAAGGCCCGCGGTCCCTCGACGACGTCCTCGGACGACAGCATC